>NZ_JBQEKA010000003.1:9279-73972 GCF_052103615.1 Kerstersia sp.
TCCTGTGGTGGCTGCTGATGCTGGGCATGAAAGAACCGCCACGCGTTTCGGCCGCCACCCTGCGCCTGAAGCGCCCGCTGGCAGACCAGGACCTGCCCGCCCTGCAAGCCCGCTTGCAAGCCGTGCCAGGTGTGCAGGAAGTGATGCTGGCGGCTGGCGAACGCGTCGTCTATCTCAAGACTGAACGCGGCCAGTTCCAGCGCGCCGATGCGGCTGCCGCGCTAGGCGACCTGACTGGCGAATAAAGGCGGCAGGCCAAGCTCCCCCGTAAACTCCCGCCAGCCCCCGCCAGCCCCCGCAAGCCCCAAAGCAAAAACCGGGGCCGCGCCACCCAAAGCGCGCGCATAAAAAAACGCTGCATGCCCATCAGGCATGCAGCGTTTTTTGTGCCAGGAGGCCTCGGGCGTTTGCCTGTCTGCCTGTCTGAGCCCAGGGAATCAGATCGGCTGGTAATCCACCGCCAGCGCAATGCAGAGCACCACGACAATGATGATGGAAATCCAGAATACCCGTCTCGCCCAGGCATTGATATCCGTCGTCCGCCAGCCTTGCAGGCTGACCCACAACCAGTAGAGCGACATGCCACCTACCGCGACGACGTAGATCCAGCCCACATACCCGGCCAACGGCAAGGTAAAGACCGACAGCAGGAACAGCACCACGAAACCGACGATATGGCGCCTGGCGGCATCCACGCCCAGCTTCACTGGCAGCACCGGCACGCCGGCAATGCGGTAATCCGCATGGCGGAAGATACCGATAGCGTAGGAGTGCGGCACTTGCCAGAGGCAGAAGATCAGCAGCAGGAACCAGGCGCCGGCATCCAGGTGGCCGCGCACGGCCAAATACCCGATAACCGGCGGCGCGGCGCCAGAGAAGCTGCCGAAAATCGTGGATGACGCCCAGCGCCGCTTGGTACAGAGGCTGTAAACCCCCACGTACACCACGAAACCCACCAGCGCAAAGATAAACGCCAGGACATTGGTCAGGCAGTACAGGATCGCCAGGCCGCCCAGGCCCAGCACGGTGCCATAGGCCAGGCCTGCGGGCCCGGAAATACGCCCCACCACAAATGCCCGGTTGCGCGTGCGCGTCATCCGGGCATCTATATCCTGGTCGATGTAGTTGTTGAACACGCAGCCCGATGCAATGACCAGCGCGACGCCCAACAAGGTGGACAGGAACAAAGCCCAGTCCACCTTTCCCTGCGAGGCCAGCAGGAAACCGCCAGCGACGGAAACCAGATTGCCGTAGATGATTCCGGGCTTCGTGACCTGCAGGTAATCCTTAAGCATTACACGACTTCGAATCAGCCGCTTAATACACCATCATGTTGTCATGCACGTGGATCATGATCCAGATGGAGCCAACAATGACGATGAATAGCGTGATGGCCGTATAGATGAAAGCCATCGAGTTCCAGCGCTGCTCGGAGGACGTGCTCAAGTGCAGGAAGAACACCACCTGTACCAGCACCTGCAGGATGGCGCACACACCCAGAACGGCAATCAGCGCGCCGTTGCTGAGGATGTTATTGCCTGCCACCCGCTCCATCACCAGCCAGAACGGAATGGCGGTGAAGATGACGGACAGTATGAAGCCGAGGATATACGACTTGGTATTGCCATGGCTGGCGCCGAAGGAATCGACATGATTGTCGTGAGCCATCAGAGCACTCCAAACAGGTAGACAAAGGTAAAGACGCAGACCCAGACGATGTCCAGGAAGTGCCAGAACAGGCTGAAGCAGCTCAAGCGCGTGTAGTTAGTCGCCGTCACGCCCTTGGTCTTGACCTGGTGCATCAGGATCAGGATCCAGAGCAGGCCGATGGACACGTGCAGGCCGTGGGTGCCGACCAGCGTGAAGAACGCCGACAGGAACGCGCTGCGGTCCGGGCCGAAGCCTTCCGAAATCAGGTGGCGGAACTCATAGAGTTCGATGGCAACGAAGCCCGCGCCCAGCAGGAAGGTGATGAACAGCCAGAACACCACGCCATTGATGGCCTTCTGGCCACCCTTGTGGCGGGCCAGCATGGCCAGGCCGGAGCTCAGGCTGCTGACCAGCAGGAACGCAGTGTTGATCAGGATCAGATTCAGGTTTTCGCTGAAGATTTCCTTGCTGGTCGGGCCATCAGCGAAGCTGCGGCCCAACACGGCATAGACGGCGAACAAGCATCCGAAGATGATCAAGTCCGTCATCAGGTAGATCCAGAAGCCCAGGACCGTGTTCTCGCCACTGTCGTGGTGCGCATGGTCGTCATGACCGCCATGCGCTGCATTGTTTTTCAGGACATCAGTAGACATGACTTAGGCCGCCTGCTGTTTCATTCGTTGATAGTACTCGTTCTCGATGCGCTCGACCTCGGCCGCAGGGACCCAGTAGTCGATATCGTCATCATAGGAACGCACGATGAAGGTAACGATGGCACCGACGAAGCCGACGATGGCCAGCCACCAGATGTGCCAGACCAGGGCGAAACCCATTGCCAGCAGGAAGCCGCTGATGATCAGGCCCACGCCAGTGCTGCGCGGCATGTGAATGTCTTCGTACTTGGCAGGACGCTGACGGAAGCGGCCTTCTTCCTTGGCCTTGACCACCGGTTCCAGATCATCGACGTAGGGCACCACGGCGAAGTTGTAGAACGGCGGCGGCGAGGAAGTCGCCCATTCCAGCGTACGGCCATCCCACGGGTCGCCGCTCACATCGGCCAGCTTCTTGCGCTGGAAGAAACTGACGATCACCTGCATGAACTGGCAAGCAATACCCAGCAGCACGATACCTGCGCCGACGAATGCCACCCACAGGTACGGCACCCACGGTTCGTAGTCCGTCGTGTTCATGCGGCGCGTCATGCCCATGAAGCCCAGGATATACAGCGGCATGAAGGCCACGTAGAAACCGATCAGCCAGCCCCAGAAGGCGCCCTTGCCCCAGAATTCGTTCAGCTTGAAGCCGGTCGCCTTCGGGAACCAGTAAGCAAAGCCTGCGATGTAGCCGAACACCACGCCACCGATGATGGTGTTATGGAAGTGGGCGATCAGGAACAGACTGTTGTGCACCACGAAGTCAGCAGCAGGCACGGACATCAGCACGCCGGTCATACCGCCGATGGCGAAGGTGATCAGGAAGCCCAGCGTCCACATGATGGGCACCGAGAAACGCACCCGTCCGCCGTACATGGTAAAGACCCAGTTGAAGATCTTCACCCCTGTCGGGATTGATATCAGCATCGTCATGATGCCGAAGAAGGCATTGACGTTGGCCCCCGCTCCCATGGTAAAGAAGTGGTGCACCCAGACGATGAACGACAGGAAGGCAATCGCCATCGTGGCGTAAACCATCGACTTGTAGCCGAACAGACGCTTGCCGGAGAACGTGGACACCACTTCGGAGAAGATACCGAAAGCAGGCAGCACCAGAATATAGACCTCGGGGTGACCCCAGATCCAGATCAGGTTCACGTACATCATGGGGTTGCCGCCCATGTCATTCGTGAAGAAATGCATGCCCAGGTAGCGGTCCAGCGACAGCATGGCCAGCGTAGCGGTCAGCACCGGGAAGGCAGCGACGATCAGGATGCTGGAGCACAGCACGGTCCAGGTGAACACCGGCACCTTCATCATGTCCATGCCAGGGGCACGCATCTTCAGAATGGTGACGATGAAGTTCACGCCAGTCAGCAAGGTTCCCAGGCCTGATATCTGGAGACTCCAGATATAGTAATCGACCCCGACCCCCGGACTCATTTCGATCCCCGACAGCGGCGGATAGGCCAGCCAGCCCGTCGTGGCGAATTCACCGATACCCAGCGACACGTTGACCAGGGCGACGCCGACCACGAACAGCCAGAAGCTGAGCGAGTTCAACAGCGGGAAGGCCACATCGCGCGCGCCGATCTGCAGCGGCACGATGATGTTCATCAGGCCGGTCATGAAAGGCATGGCCATGAAGAAGATCATGATCACGCCGTGCGCGGTAAAGATCTGGTCGTAGTGCTCAGGGTGCAGGTAACCCTCGTTGCCGCCAGTGGCGACCGCGAGCTGGCTGCGCATCATGATGGCATCCGCGAAACCGCGAATCAGCATCACCAGGGCAACCAGGATATACATGATGCCGATCTTCTTGTGATCGACGGAGGTGAACCATTCTTTCCAGAGCCACTTCCAGCGGCCCAGGAAGGTCACCAGAAGCACCAGGGCGACGATACCCGCCGCAGCGCCCGCCGCAGCGGACAAAGCGATGGGATCATGCGGAATGGCGTTGAGTGTAAGTTTTCCGAAAATAGGATCGGTGGGGATCGCATTCGGAGAGATATTTTCTAGCATTGCTGAGTCCTCGCTACCCTACTAGTGCTGGACGGCGGCGCCGTGCGCCTGGCCATCATGCTGCGCGCCTTCGACGGCGGCATTCTCGCCCTGACCAGCGGCGGGCTGTTCCGCAGCGCCGTGCTCCACGGCATCGGCGGCATGCTCAGCTGCGGCGGGCGCCGATGCGTCCGAACGCGGCTGGTGATGATGCTGCTGGCGCTGGCTCTTGCCGGCTGCCTCAACCTGTTGAACCAGGTCGGGATCCATGCGGCCACCCATGTAGGTGTCGAGGATCTGCAGGAACAGGCCAGGCTGCACCGAACCAAAGTATTCCGGCTTGTTATTGCGGCTCTTGACCATCAGCTGGTCATAGCTGGCGTCATTCAGCACGGCGGGCGACTGGCGCACCTTGTCCACCCACTGATCGAATTCAGCGTTAGACACAGCATAAGTCTGGAAGCGCATGCCGGAGAACCCTGCGCCGCTGTAGTTCGTCGATTGGCCGAAGTACGTCCCCGGCTCATTGGCGATCAGGTGCAACTGGGTCTGCATGCCGGCCATGGCATACACCATGCCGCCGAGCTGCGGAATATTGAAAGCGTTCATCGCGGTGGCCGACGTAATGTCGAAACGCACGGGACGATCCACCGGAATGGCGATCTCGTTGATCGTGGCGATGTTCTGTTCCGGATAGATGAACATCCACTTCCAATCCAGCGACACGACCTGAATCGGCAGCGTCGGCTGATCGGACTCGATGGGACGGTACGGGTCGAGCTTATGGGAAGTGACGTAGGTAACGTAGGCCAGGAAAGCGATAATCAGACAGGGGATGCCCCAGACCACCACTTCAATCGCCGTCGAGTGTGACCACTTGGGACGATACTTGGCTTTCGTGTTGGACGCACGATACTTCCAGGCAAACAGCACGGTCAGCACCATGGCCGGGATGACCGCAATCAGCATCAAGCCGAAAGCCTGGTAAATCAGGGCGACCTGCTGCTGTCCGATCTCACCCTTGGAGTTCAGCACCACGGCTTCGCTGCAAGCAGCGAGCACAACAGCAGCTAGCGCTACTGAGAAAATACCTAATAGTCTCTGTTTCATTTCACAACCCTGACGGCAGGCCCCTTTCGTTGCATCACTCGACCTATATGGAAACTGTGGCCACCACAAACGAAGTCCCAGTCATAGACCCTCATCCGACCCTGTGACAGCTTGCGGCGCAAGGCCGAAAGCCAGGGCAGAGAACGCTTGCAGGGCAGGCGCTTCAAAAGTGGCGATGGAGCAAAACCGGCGATGGCGACACGCTTGCGATCGGCAATAGCAAACGCACCGCGTCACCTTCGCGGCGCCCGCATCATAGCAACAAATCAAACCTAACTGTACCTCTGCAATGGTTTTTGGCGCTATCCCCTACTTTAATTAGGGTTTTTTCTTTCCTGTCAGCCGCCCTGAGTTAAACACCAGGCTTGCGAACGGCAGCGGCCCGTGCGCCGGCAGCTTGCCCGGCAGTGCCCGCGACCGTTCCCAATGCAGGCAAAGCGCTGCCGCATACCCTGCAGCAGCAGGACGGCGAATTCCCTGACAGCGCCCGAAGCTCCTGTGGATAAATCTGTGGATAAGCCGTTTGACGGCATGGTTCTGCGGCAGTGCCGCCCCTGGCGGGCTGGCGCCCCGGCCTGTCACCGGCCCAGACGGCCGGCGGCTCGGCCAGCCGCAGCGCCCCGGCGCCCAGCGGGATCTCAGGCGGAGGCTGCGGCGTGGCGCCATACCAGCTATGCACCAGCTCCACCGCATTGCGCACACCGAGCTTGCTGAAAATCCGGGCGCGGTGCTTTTCCACCGTGCGCATGGAAATGCCCAGGTCGATGGCCACCACCTTGTTCGAGCGCCCTGCGGCAATATATTCCAACACCTGGCGTTCACGCGCCGTCAGGCCCTGCGGCCCCGCCTCACGGCCCGCTCCCTGCCGCCAGTTGCCGCCACCCCATGCCGCCATGCCAGTCTCCCAGAAAGAGACTTCATTCTGTCACCGGCCCTGACCCGAGGGTAACTGTCAGTTCTGACAGGACGGAATCCCCCCATTCCACGCCCCCATTTTCACGCCCCATCGCGCCCCATCGCGCCCCGCGCGCAGCCAGCCTGGGCATCCTAAGGAGCCCGCCCAGGCTGGCTGCGCGCGGCGGGCAAGCGCCCGCTGGCAGCCGGTTCGCCTCAGTAGCCGCCGCCAAGCTCCGCGTCGTCCTGGGCCGGGGCGTAAGTCAGGCGCACATAAATAGGCGCATAAGGCTCAGCCTGCGTGATTTCCAGCAGCGACTCCCGCGCCAGTTCCAGCATGGCCAGAAAATGCACCACAATGACTGCGGCCGGTTCGCCCATTTCCAGGCGCTCGACGAACAAAGCTGTGAACTCCATGAAACGCACATCCCCCAGACGGCGCAGGATATGCGTCATGTGCTCGCGCACCGAGAGCTGCTCGCGGGTAATCTGGTGGCTGGCATTCAGCTGGGCGCGTTTGAGGATATCGGCCCAGGCAGCGCGCAAATCTTCGACGCTAACATCGGGCAAGGCGCGCGATACGCTGATATCAGGAAACGCCTGGGCGCGCTGAAAGTCACGCCCCAGCACTGGCAGCTCGGACAATTCGCGCGCGGCCAGCTTCATGCGCTCGTACTCCAGCAGCCGGCGCACCAGCTCGGCGCGCGGGTCCTCGACCTCTTCGTCGGTATCTGCCTTACGCACGGGCAGCAGCATGCGCGACTTGATTTCAATCAGCATGGCGGCCATCAGCAGATACTCTGCCGCCAATTCAAGATTTTGCGCGCGTATCTGTTCAATATAGGACAGATACTGGCGCGTCACTTCCGCCATCGGGATATCCAGCACGTTGAAATTCTGCTTGCGTATCAAATACAGCAGAAGATCCAGCGGCCCTTCGAAGGCTTCCAGGAATACCTCCAGCGCTTCCGGCGGAATGTAGAGGTCCTGGGGAATGGAAAAAAGCGGTTCACCGTAGAGACGCGCCAAGGCCACATGGTCCACGACCTCGGGCGTTGAATCCTGTGACGGATTCATGAGCGCATCCAAATCCTGCGGCGCCGCCATCGTCATGGGGAATCAGTCGTTCTGATAGACGTACGGGCGCTGCGGCACGCGCGCGGCGCGCAGACGCTCCTGCAACTCCAGGTCCTGCGCCTTGTCCCACAGGCGGGCGCGGCCTTCCAGCTGGCGCTCTTCCACGCCAGGGTGTTTATCGCGGTACTGGTGCAGGAACTGGGTGATTTCAGATTCGTAACAGGTTGGCTTGCTCATGGAGGCTCCAGCGTCGGGCTTTTCAAGAAAAATCGGCAAACATAGCGCATGCAACCGGCAAGGCAACTCGCAAAAGTACCCGCCAAGCGCCACACGACTGCCAGTGCGGCGGGAAACCCTGCTGCCAGCCCGCTGAAGCGGCAATATTTCCCTCTCCCCCTGATTCTACCAACCCGCACCCTACTTCCCAAGACCAGCCCATTTACAATGTCGTCCATGACGCCATCAGATACAGACCGTCTTTCCCGCAGCCCGGACAACCTGCAAGCCAGGATGATTCCCTATATCGTCGGCTGCGCGCTGTTTATGCAAATGCTGGACGCCACCGTCGTCGCCATTGCGCTGCCGACCATGGCCAAGGCATTCGACACCACGCCGGTGCGGATGAACGTGCTCATCACCACCTACCTGCTGACCGTGGCGGTTTTCGTGCCCATCAGCGGCTGGGCGGCGGACCGCTTCGGCGCCAAGCGGGTCTTTCAAAGCGCCATTCTGCTGTTCACGCTCAGTTCCACGGCCTGTGCCATCGCGCCGTCCATTTCCTGGCTGGTGACGGCGCGCGCCTTCCAGGGGCTGGCCGGGGCCATGATGGTCCCCGTGGGCCGGGTGATCCTGCTGCGCACCGTGCCCAAATCGCGCCTGGTGAACGCCATGTCGCTGCTCTCCATGCCCGCGCTCATCGGCCCCGTCATCGGGCCTTTGCTGGGCGGGCTGCTGGTGACCTACGCATCCTGGCATTGGATCTTCCTGATCAATATCCCAATCGGCATCCTGGGCCTGTTCCTGGTGCACCATTTCATCCGGGAAGCCCCAACGCTGGATCGCACCCCGCTGGATCTGCTGGGCTTCCTGCTGAGCGCCATTTGCCTGGCCTCACTGGTCAGCGCCTTCGATGCCATCGGCCATGGCAGCCTGAGCCCGCTGGAGCTGCTGGCGCTGGTGGCGGCCGGCGTGGTGTGCGGGCTGCTTTACCTGCTGCATGCCCGGCACACGCCCTTCCCCATTATCGACCTGCGCCTGATGCGCCTGCCGTCTTTCCGCATTGCCACGCTGGGCGGCAATCTGTGCCGTTTTGCCGTGGGCGGCTCACCTTTCCTGCTGGTGCTGCTGCTGCAAGTCGGTTTCGGCCGGACAGCCATGGAAGCCGGCATGGTGACATTCGCCGGGGCCGCTGGCGCCCTGCTGATGAAGCTGGTCGCCACGCCGCTTATCAAGCGCTACGGCTTTCGCCGCGTGCTGTCGGTCAATGCCCTGCTGACCGGCGTGTTTATCGTGGCCTGCGCCGCCTTTACCGCCAGCACCCCGGCCTGGGTCATGATTGCCGTGCTGCTGCTCGGGGGTTTTTTCCGCTCGCTGCAATTCACGGGCGTCAACTCGCTGACCTACGCCGAGGTCGGCCATGCCGACATGAGCCGCGCCAGCAGCTTCGCCGCCATGGCGCAACAATTGGGCATCAGCCTGGGCGTGGGCGTGGCGGCTGCCACCATCAACGTTTCCATGCGCCTGCGGGGCGACACGAACCTGGCCCAGCCCGACATCATGGCCGGCTTCATCGCCATCGGCCTGTTGTGCGTGGCCTCCGCGCTTTCGTTCCGGCGCCTGCCCGCCGATGCGGGCGCGCAACTGGAAAAACGCAGCTGACCGATAGGCGGGGCCGCCCGCCAGGAGACCCGCCATGCCTCACGCCCGCGCCTCTTATCTGCTTGCCCTGGATCAGGGCACAACGAGTTCACGCGCCATCGTCTTCGATGCCGATGGCAAGGTCTGCGGCCTGGGTCAGCAGGAAATCCGCCAGTTCTACCCGCACTCCGGCTGGGTGGAGCATGACCCCATGGAAATCTGGCACAGCCAAAGGGATACGGCTCGCACGGCCCTGCGCAATGCCGGGCTGAGCGCCGCCGATATCGCCGCCATCGGCATCACCAACCAGCGTGAAACCACGATTTTGTGGGAACGCGCCACCGGCCGCCCGCTGGGCCGTGCCATCGTCTGGCAGGACCGCCGCGCCGCCGCCATCTGCGAACGCCTGCGCGCCGCCGGGCACGAAGACTTCCTGCGCCAGCGCACCGGGCTGCCGCTGGATGCCTATTT
The DNA here is from genome assembly GCF_052103615.1 of Kerstersia sp. Lineage (NCBI taxonomy): Bacteria > Pseudomonadati > Pseudomonadota > Betaproteobacteria > Burkholderiales > Alcaligenaceae > Kerstersia > Kerstersia sp. Next base: position 18,993 of record NZ_JBQEKA010000003.1, read on the forward strand.
TTCCGGCGTGAAACTGGCATGGATGCTGGAAAACATACCGGGCGCCCGGGCGGCGGCCGAGCGCGGCGAACTGGCCTTCGGCACTGTGGATACCTGGCTGACCTGGCAGTTGACCGGTGGCGCGCTGCACCGCACTGACCCCAGCAATGCCTCGCGCACGCTGCTGTTCGACCTGCATACCCAGGATTGGAGCGATGCGCTGCTGGACTGCCTGGAGATTCCGCGCAGCCTGCTGCCTGAAATTCTGCCCAGCAGCGCCCTGGCCGGGCAAGCGCTGGCCGAACATTTCGGCGGCGCCATTCCCCTGGGCGGCATGGCCGGCGACCAGCAGGCCGCCACCTTCGGGCAAGCCTGCCTGCAACCCGGCATGGCCAAAAACACCTACGGCACCGGCTGCTTCATGCTGATGAATGTCGGCGCCGAACCCAGACTCTCCACCCAGAAACTGATCTCCACCATAGGCTGGACACTGGCCGGCGGCCAGACCAGCCATATGCTGGAAGGCAGCGTGTTCGTCGCTGGCGCCGCCGTGCAATGGCTGCGCGATGGCATGGGCCTGTTTCACCAGGCCGGCGATATCGAAGCCCTGGCGGCGAGTGTGGCAGATTGCGGTGATACCTATCTGGTGCCGGCCTTTACCGGTCTCGGCGCTCCGTATTGGGACCCCTACGCACGCGGCACGCTTGTCGGCCTGACACGCGGCACCACCCGCGCCCATATTGCCCGCGCCGCACTGGAAGCCATCGCCTTGCAAAGCACGGATGTCTTTGATGCCATGCACCGGGACAGCGGCATCGCCCTGACCGAGCTGCGCGTGGATGGCGGCGCGGCACGCAATGATCTGCTGATGCAAATGCAGGCGGATTTCCTCGGCATCCCTGTGGTGCGCCCCCGGGAGCTGGAATCCACCGCCCTGGGCGCAGCGGCGCTCGCCGCACTGGCCTGCGGGCTCTGGCAGGAAGCTGCCCATGTCGCCGCGCGGTGGCAGCCCGAAAAGCGCTTTGAACCCCGCTGGTGTGCCGAACAACGCGAGACAAAACTGCGCCGCTGGCGCCAGGCAATTGCCATCAGCCGCCAATGGCAGGCTGAGCCAGGCTGACAGCCGCGCCCGGCCAGTGTCACCTGGCCCGGATGGCGCCAGCCTGCCGTATCAGGATTCCCGCGAACCCTGCCACTCGGGCCCGCCGACGTCGATGCCGAACATATCCAGCATGCGCGCAACGGTATGGTCCACCATTTCCTCAATCGACGCAGGCCGGTGGTAGAAGGCCGGCAGCGGGGGAAAGACAATGCCGCCCATTTCCGTCACGGCGGTCATATTGCGCAGATGCGCCAGATTGAAAGGCGTTTCGCGCACCATCAGCAACAGGCGGCGGCGCTCTTTGAGCGTCACATCCGCCGCGCGCGTGATGAGATTGTCTGACAGGCCGTGCGCGATCGCAGCCAGGGTCCGCATGGAACACGGCGCGACGATCATGCCGGCGGTATCGAACGCGCCGCTGGCCAGCGTCGCCCCGACATCGCGGATGTTGTATGACACATCGGCCAGCGCCTGCAATTCACTGCGGCCGATATCCAGCTCATGCTTGAGATTCAGCACACCGCTGGCAGAAATGACCAGATGGGTTTCCACATCGGGCACCTCCCGCAGCAACTGCAGCAGGCGCACCGTGTAGAGGGCGCCCGTCGCGCCCGTCATACCTATGACCAAGCGGCGGCGCCCTGCGCGGCTCACTGCGTCGCCCCTGCCTCGTCAAGCAGCGTCTTGAGTTCGCCGCTGGCGTGCATCTCGCCCATGATGTCGGAACCGCCCACGAATTCGCCCGCCACATACAGTTGCGGAATGGTCGGCCAATTGGAATATTCCTTGATGCCCTGACGCACTTCTGCGTCTTCCAGCACATTGACCGTGACCAGTTTCTTGACGCCACAGGACTTCAGGATCTGGATGGCCTTGCCGGAAAAACCGCATTGCGGAAATTGCGCGGTTCCCTTCATGAACAGCACCACGGGATGGCCCGTAACCGTTTCGCGGATAAAAGATTGGACGTCGCTCATATCAGGCTCGCTAAAAAATACCCCACGCTGCGCCATAGACTGCCCTCAAACGGGGCATTTTGCCTAGGCATGACGCGGGCATTGGGCCAGGGCGGCATTGCCTCGTACCGCACGGCGTGAAGAAAACAGGAAATTATAGGTAACCACCAGAAATACGGTCTATTCCCGCAAGGTCCGCATGGCTATTCACTCGCTGGAATCCTGCCCCGGCCAGGATTTCCCTGACTGCCGGCGCCTGATCCCACCCATGTTCCAACCAGAGCGCCCCGCCAGGATTCAGCCAGGCCGGCGCCCCCGCCGCAATCGCGCGAATATCCGCCAGGCCATCGGCCTCGTCCGTCAAGGCCATACGCGGCTCATAGCGCACATCGCCCTGTTCCAGATGCTGATCGCCCGCGGCCACATAAGGCGGGTTGGATACGATCAGATCGTACCGCGCTTTTTGCTGCAAAGCAGCAAACCAGTCTCCGGCCAGAAATTCAACTGTTGCGCCCAAACGTCTGGCATTGTCCTGGGCCACGGCCAGCGCCGCCGGGCTGGCATCGCTGGCCGTTACCTGCGCCTGCGGCGTGGCCAGGGCCAGGGAAATGGCGATGGCGCCGCTGCCTGTCCCCATATCCAGCACACGCGCCCCCGGCCCCAGGCGTTGCAGTTCCGCCAGCGCCTGCTCCACCAGCACTTCGGTATCAGGCCGCGGAATCAGCACGGCGGGCGACACCTGGAATTCATGCCCCATGAATTCACGCGTGCCGAGCAAATACGCCATGGGTTCGCCGTCGCGGCGCCGCTGGGCCAGCTCGTCAAACCGCTCGGCCAACAAGGCGGGCAAGAGATCGTCATCATGCGCCACCAGCCAGGCATGCGGGCGCGCCAACAGGGCTGACAACAACATGCGCCCTTCCAGCCGCGGCAGGCCGCAGGCTGCCAGCGCTGCGCGGATGTTCCGCAGGCCTGCGGGCGCGGCGGCGTCCTGGCCGGGCGCCATTACAGATCCTCGCCCAGCGCTGCCAGCTGTTCGGCCTGATGCTCGGCCAGCAAGGCCCCCGTCAACTCATCCAGATCGCCTTCCATGATGGCTCCCAGCTTATAGAGCGTCAGGTTAATGCGGTGGTCCGTCATCCGGCCCTGCGGGAAATTGTAGGTACGAATACGTTCTGAACGATCACCCGAACCCACCAGGCTCTTGCGCTGCGCCGCCTCCTTGGACTGGCGCTCACGCTGCTCCTTGTCTTTCAGACGCGCGGCCAGCACCTGCATGGCCTTGTCGCGGTTGCGGTGCTGCGAGCGGTCATCCTGGCATTCCACCACCAGCCCGGTCGGCAAGTGCGTGATGCGCACGGCAGAATCCGTCTTGTTGATGTGCTGGCCGCCCGCGCCGCTGGCGCGGAAGGTGTCGATGCGCAGGTCCGCAGGCTGAATCACGATTTCACCGGCCTCATCGGCCTCGGGCATGATGGCAACCGTGCAGGCCGACGTATGCACCCGGCCCTGGGTTTCCGTGACCGGCACCCGCTGCACGCGGTGCGCGCCCGATTCAAACTTCAGGCGGCCATAGGCACCCTCGCCCTCGATGCGGGCGATCACTTCCTTGTAGCCGCCCAGCTCGGATTCACTGCTTGAAATCAGCGAAGTGCGCCAGCCGCGCGATTCGGCATAGCGCAAATACATGCGCAGCAAATCCGCCGAAAACAAAGCGCTTTCATCGCCGCCCGTCCCGGCGCGGATTTCGAGATACACACTGCGCCCGTCGTCAGGATCCCGTGGCAGCAGCAATACCTGCAAATCCGCTTCCAGGGCTTCCATGCGCTCGCGGCAATCCTGCATTTCCTGTTGCGCCAGGGCCTTCATTTCCGGGTCCGACAGCAGTTCCTGCGCCGACAGGCGGCCCTCTTCGGCCTCGACATAGGCATTGAAGGCCGTCGTGACGGGCTCCAGCTCCGCCCGCTCTTGCGAGAGTTTGCGGAACTGGCCACGGTCGCTGGCAATATCCGGCTGCGCCAGCAAGGCGTCGATTTCGGTCAAACGGCGGGACAACTGTTCCAGCCGTGCACGCATGGATGCTTTCATAAAAACCAGGCAAAAACGGGATCGGGCCGGCGATGCGGTACCGCCGGCAAGCAGCAATGGCAAGAATAGCGCCGCTAACGGCGGCGGTCGCGCGCGGAGGGGAATAGACGCGGCAGCCAGTGCATGAGCTGCTCGCGCTCGTCCTGCGGGCTTTGATTGAGCGCTGCCATGGGGCCATGCAAATACTTCTGCGTCAGGCCGTGCGCCAGCTGTTCCAGCACCGCTTCCGGCGCTTCGCCGCGCGCCAGCGCGCGCCGGGCGCGCTCCAGCTCCTGCTGGCGCATGACATCGGCGGCTTCATGCAGATCACGGATCGCCGGCACGACCGCACGCGAAGACAGCCAGTGCATGAAGTTATGCACCCGCGCATCAATGATGGCTTCGGCCTGCAGGACCGCCGCACGGCGCGCGTCGCTGGCATGCTGCACCAGCCGCCCCAGATCATCGACCGAGTAGAGATAGACATCATCCAGACGCCCGACCTCTTGCTCGATATCCCGCGGCACGGCCAGATCGACCATCACCATGGGGCGGTGACGGCGCATGCGCACCGCGCGCTCGACCATCCCCAACCCCAGCAGGGGCAGGGAGCTTGCCGTACAGGACACGACCACATCGAATTCCGCCAGGCGATTGGACAATTCGGACAGCTTCATGGTCGATGCCGCGAAACGCCCAGCCAGATGCTCGGCGCGTTCCAGCGTGCGGTTGGCCACCATCATGCCTGCCGGCTGGCGCGCGGCAAAGTGCGTGGCGCACAGCTCTATCATTTCGCCCGCGCCGATGAACAGCATGCGAGTCTTGGAAAGATCGCCGAACACACGCTCTGCCAGGCGTACGGCTGCCGCCGCCATGGAGACCGAATGCGCGCCAATTTCCGTCTGCGTGCGCACTTCCTTGGCGACTGCGAACGTGCGCTGGAACAATTGGTTCAGCGTCACGCCCAGGCCGCCGACCTCTCCGGCGGCACGCACCGCGCTTTTGATCTGGCCCAGAATCTGCGGCTCGCCCAGCACCATGGAATCCAGGCCGCTGGCGACACGGAAAGCATGCCGCACGGCAGCGTCGCCATCATGGCGGTACAGATAGGGATACAGGTCGTGCGGATCCAGCTGCTGATAGCTGGCCAGCCAGGCCGGCAGTTCCGCCGCTGCGCTGCGCTCGGCAGCACAGTAGATCTCGGTGCGATTACAGGTGGACAGAATGGCGGCTTCGCGCACGCCCTTGCCGAATGCGCTGCGCAGACAGGCGATCGCCGGCCGGATGATTTCTTCCGACAGCGACACACGCTCGCGCACCGCGAGCGGTGCCGTGCTGTGATTCAAACCGAGTGCGAGGACTTCGACGGACATGGGCAGTGCGGTGCGGGCCATGGCCTGCGAATCCGCCCCCGGCAAGGCCGGGAGACTGAATATCATTCGCAAGCCATTGAGTTATATGATATTTCCGCGTAATTATAGCGCACTTATCCACAAGCAGCAGCGCATCCCCGCGGCGCTGCGGCGCCAGCCACGTTCCGGCCTCAGGCCGCCGGCGGCATTCCCCTGCGTTCCAGCACGACCGGCGCCGTTTCCCGCATCGACACCGCGCACCAGGTCGATACGACGCCCAGCAGCGAAAACAACACTGCCGGCCCTATCCAGCCCACCATGCTGTACAGACCCGTCGCAATAAACGGCAACAGGCCCGCCACGACGGACGCGCCGTTGTAGCCCAGGGAAATGCCCGACGAACGGACATTGGCAGGGAACTGTTCAGAGAACCAGCTGGACTCCACCGCGAAGATGGGGTCATGGCTCAACAGCAGCGCCAGCGAGATCGCCACGATGACCATCATGGCCGCCCCGGTATTGATGAGCATGAACATCGGGATGCCGAATGCGATCGTGAACAGCGACCCGAGCAGGAACACAGGCTTGCGGCCAATACGATCGCTCAGGGCGCCATAGAACAAATGGCTGATCAGCCCCAGCGCGGACCCGATCATCGTGCCCCACAACACATTATCCCGCGTTGTCACGCCGGCCAGCAGCACATAGGACAGCATGAAGCTGGTCGCAATGTAATAGCCGCCGGTTTCCGCCAGGCGCAGGCCAATGATGCGCAGGATCTTGCCCCAATCACGCCGCATGACTTCCAGCGCAGGGCGCTCCACCATCGTGTTGGCGGCCTTCACTTGTTCAAATTCCGGCGACTCTTCCACGCCCAGACGGATATAGGTGCCCACCGCGACCATCAGGATGGAGGCCAGGAACGGCGCCCGCCAGACCCAATCCCCTTCCAGCAAGGCGCCAGACAGCAGGAAAGCGCCATTGGCCATCAACAGCCCCAGCGGAATACCAATCTGCGGCACTGCGCCGAAAAAGCCCCGCCGCCTGGGCGGCGCGTGCTCGCACGCCATCAGCACCGCGCCGCTCCATTCGGCGCCAAAGCCCAGCCCTTGCACCATGCGCAGCAAAATCAGAAGAATGGGCGCCAGAACCCCGGCCTGCGCATACGTGGGCAAGGCGCCGATCAGGACCGTCGCCACGCCCATGGCCAGCAAAGACCACAGCAATACCGCCTTGCGGCCGATGCGGTCGCCATAATGGCCCGCCAGATAGCCGCCCAGGGGCCGCATCAGGAAGCCGACGGCCATGGTCGCGAAGGCTGCCAGCACACCAATGACCGGCTCGTCGGTATCAAAGAAGATCTTGCCGAACCAGCCCGCCGCAGCCGTTCCGTATATGAAAAAGTCGTAGCTTTCCACTGCGGATCCAATCATGGATGCAAAGGAAACCTTGGATGCGCTATCCCTGGACCCGGCCTGCGCCGCTGTCGTGTTACTCATGGTTTGTCTCCGTTCTTATCATTCGACGGGGGACGGGCAATAACGATGCCTGGCCCCCTTTATCTGTTTTTTTTACCGGTCACGGCACCGGCCTGCCCTGCGCCTGTGCTATTGCCAGGTTTCAATGACCCGGCTGTCGTCACGCGCCGCCAGGCCCTGCTTTTCCGCCTGCAGATAGCGGTCATGCGCCGCGTCCAGCAAAGGCGTGGCAGCGCCGCATTCCCGCGCCGCCTGCGCCACCAGGCCGCTATCTTTGACGAAGATGCCGATGGCGCTGGTCACCCGCGTATCGGTTCCTTCCAGCATGCGCGGGCCGCGATCGGACAGCATCCAAGACCCTGCCGCGCCGCGGCTGACCAGGTCCAGCACCAAACGCTGATCCAGGCCCAGAGACTGCGCCAGGCTCAAAGCCTCGGCCGCCGCGACGATATGCACCGAACACAGATGCTGATTGACGACCTTGATCGCCTGCCCGTCCCCGGCGCGGTCACCCACCGGGCGCACCGTGCCCATGGCGTCCAGCACGGGCGACACCGCTGCGATTGCCGGCTCCGCCCCGGCGGCGAAAATCATCAGCTCGCCAGTTTCCGCGCGGGCCACGCCGCCCGTCACCGGCGCATCCACTACTGTCACGCCCAGCGCCGCCAGCCTGGCAGCCTGCTCACACACACAATCCGGGCCAACCGTGGACATCACCACCCAATATTGTGTCTGCGCGGCCGGCAGCACGCTATCTACCACCTGCGCCAGCTGTTCCGGCGTCGCCACCATGACCACGACTACCTCGGCGGCGGGCGCTGCCGCCAGCCCCGCCACCGCCGTCACACCAGCCGCCGCGGCCCGCTCCCGGCCCGCCGGGGAAAGCTCCACGCCAGTCACCAAGTGCCCGGCAGCCTGAATATTCAACGCCATAGGCAGGCCGATTGCCCCCAGGCCAATAAATGTCACCTTCATGCCAGCTCCTTACACCAGCCACTGCTTGATGGCAGTGACCATGGACTGCGTGGAAATCCCGTACCGGTCATGCAAAGTCGGCAAGGCGCCAGCATCCAGGAAACGGTCAGGCAAAGCCACATGTTTCAAGACCGGCATCACCCCTGCCAGCAGCAAAGCCATGGCGACGGCTTCCCCCAGGCCGCCGATCTGGGAATGGTTTTCCGCCACCACCACCAAACGGCCCTCGCGCCTGCACTGCGCAATGATTTCCTGCTCATCCAGCGGCTTGAGGGTAGGCACATGCAGAACGCCAACATCCACCGCATCCCCGGCCAGCTGTTTGGCCACTTCCAGAGCGCGCATGGTCATGATGCCCGATGCGATGATCAGCACATCGCGCCCGTCACGCAGCAATTTGGCCTTGCCCATTTCGAACTGGTAGCCATACTCGTCGAGCACCAGCGGCACTTTGCCGCGCAGCAAGCGCATATAGACCGGCCCTTCATGCGCCACCATGGCAGCCACTGCCTGTTCGGTTTCCAGCGCATCGCAAGGGTCCAGCACCGTCATGCCGGGCACGGCGCGCATCATGGCCAGGTCCTCAGTCGCCTGATGGCTGGGGCCGTACCCTGTCGTCAGGCCAGGCAAAGCAGCGCAAATCTTAACGTTCAGATTTTCTTCGGCGATGACCTGATGAATGAAGTCATACGCCCGCCGGGTGGCGAAAACGGCATAGGTCGTGGCAAACGGGATGCAGCCTTCTTTCGCCATGCCGCCCGCGGCGGCCATCAGCAACTGTTCTGCCATCCCCATCTGGAAATGGCGTTCCGGCATTGCCTGCGCGAGGATATGCAAATCCGTATATTTGGACAAATCAGCGGTCAGCCCGACGATGCGATCATTTTTCCGGGCCTGCTCCACCAGGGCATGGCCGAAAGGCGCCGCTTTGGTCGCCTGGCCTTCGCCCGCAATGGAGGCAATCATCGCCGAGGTCGTCAGCTTGGGTTTCTTCATAGTGGTCTGACTCATGCCTGGCCTCCTTGATGATGCGCCGCGTCCAGCAATGCGATGGCCTCTTGCCATTCATTGGCCTCGACCCGGATGAAATGGTTTTTCTCGCGCGTTTCGAGAAAAGACACGCCCTTGCCCATGAGCGTGTCGAACAGAATGATGCGGGGCGCCGCTTCGGGAGACTGGCGCGCGTGATCGAATGCCTGGATGACCGCAGGCAAATCATTGCCATCGACCCGCTGCACATGCCAGCCAAAGGCACGCCATTTTTCCTCCAGGGGTTCCACGCGCAGAATGTCCGCCGGATTGCCGTCGGCTTGCTGCCGGTTCAGGTCAACCAGCACGATCAGGCGGGACAAACCATGGTGCGCGGCAGATAAGGCGGCTTCCCAAACCGCGCCTTCATCCAGCTCACCGTCGGACATGGACACATAGACATATGCCGGATTCTGCTTGGCGCGCAGCCCCAGCGCCATGCCGACCCCGATGGCCAGGCCTTGCCCCAAGGAACCGCCGGACATTTCCATGCCCGGCGTGTAGCTCGCCATGCCTGACATGGGCAGACGGCTATCGTCGGAGCCATAGGTTTCCAGTTCACTTTCGGCAATCACACCGGCTTCAATCAGGGCCGCATACAGGGCAATTGCATAATGCCCATGGGACAACAGGAACCGGTCCCGTCCTTCCCATTCCGGTTCATCCGCACGATATTGCATGGCATGGCAATAGGCCACGGCCAGAACGTCAGCCCAGCCTAGCGCCTGGCCTACATAACCTTGCCCCTGCACTTCGCCCATGCGCAAGGCAAAGCGCCTGATACGCCAGGCGTGATCGGCCAGGCGGGTCACGAGGCCGGCCTGGGCCGCTTCCGCTTCTGTTGTTTCAGTCATTGTCTCCACTCCTTTCCGAGTCAAACGTCCCGGCTGTCCTGATCGGCGCCTGGACTCACGAAAGGAGACTATCATTCACGATATAACAGTGACAAAAGGATTATTTACAAGGATTGATGAAATGAATTCATCTATAAGCGCTGGCCTGTTTCGCAAGATTCCATTGCCTGCATTGCGCATTTTCGAGGCGGCCGGACGCGCCCAATCCTTTGCCACGGCTGCGCATGAACTCAGCCTGTCTCCCAGCGCCATCAGCCATGCCATACGCAAGCTGGAAACCGACACCGGTTTGACGCTGTTCGAGCGCAGCACGCGCGAAGTCCGCCTGACGCGGCACGGCGAATTGCTACTGGAACATATTCAGCGCGGGCTGGAAGAAATGCGCCGCGGCTTCGCGCTGATTGCTGCCGACGAGCCCAAGCCGCTGCGCCTGCACACGGCCCCCAGCTTCGCCACCCAGTGGCTAATGCCAAGGCTGGCGGATTTCGTCCGCGACCATCCCAATATCGACCTGCGGTTCTCGGCCAGCACCGACTATGCCGACTTTGAAACCGACGCTTTCGATCTGGATATCGTCTATGGCGAACCGCGCCCTTCGCCCCATGAAAAAATTCCGCTCGCGCTGGAAAGCCTGACCCCGCTATGCAGCCCGGCCCTGGCCGCCAGCATCCGCTCCCCCCAGGATCTGTACCACCAGACCTTGATTCAATGCGATGTGCAAATGCGCCAGTGGAAAGGCTGGTTCGAAGCCAACAACCTGCTGCCTCCCACGCACTACGGGCTGCGCTTCGACCGCAGCTCCATGGCGATTGCGGCAGCCGCAGATGGCCTGGGCGTTGTGCTGGAATCTACCTTGCTGGCCGAGCGGGAATTGCAATCCGGGCGTTTGCTTGCCCCGCTGCGCCACAACTCCCGGGAAATCCGCTACATCGGCCACTATCTGGTCCATCCGCGCCGCCTGCGGCCGCATGATGCCTTTGAAGTCTTCAAGCATTGGCTGCTGAGCGCCCTGGGCCCCGCTGATGGCCAAGCCAGCGGGCCCCACCCGCCCTGATGCAAACAGGCCCGTCAGCACATGGCTGGCGGGCCTGCCGGAGTCTCTCTGGCAAACTCAATGCGCCAGGATTTTGTGCAGGAAATCCTTGGTGCGCGGCTGACGGGCTTCCGGGTCGCCGAAGAATTCATCGGTCGGGCAATCTTCCAGGATCTTGCCGCCGACATCCATGAAAATAACCCGGCTGCTGACCTTGCGGGCAAAACCCATTTCATGGGTCACGCACATCATGGTCATGCCATCGTGCGCCAATCCGACCATGACATCGAGCACTTCACCCACCATTTCCGGGTCCAGCGCGGAGGTCGGCTCATCGAACAACATGACGATGGGGTCCATGCTCAGCGCCCGCGCAATGGCCACACGCTGCTGCTGGCCACCCGACAATTGCCCCGGGTACTTGTTCTTGTGCGCAAGCAGGCCCACACGATCCAGATACTTCAGACCATGTTCGTGCGCTTCGTCCTTGCTGCGCCCCAGTACCTTCATCTGCGCGACGGTCAGGTTTTCAGTGACTGACAGATGGGGAAACAGCTCAAAATGCTGGAACACCATACCGACCCGGCTGCGCAATTTGGGCAGATTGGTCTTGCGGTCATGAACCGGCGTGCCGTCAACCCAGATTTCTCCCTGCTGAAACGGCTCCAGCGCATTGATGGTTTTAATCAAGGTGGACTTGCCGGAACCGGACGGCCCCGCCACCACCACGACTTCCCCTTTTTCGATGTTCGTTGAACAATCGGTCAGCACCTGGATGTCGCCATACCATTTCGAGACATTCTTCATTTCAATCATCTTGTGCTTCCCTTCTGACTAACGAATGATGGCGATCTTGCGATGCAGTTGCTTGACGAGCCAAGACAATGCATAGCAGATGATGAAGTAGGCGACAGCCGCGGCAATATAGGCTTCGATGGGCCGGCCGAAGTTCTTGCCCGCGGTCTCGAAGCCCTTGAGCATGTCATAGGCGCCAATGGCATAGACCAGCGACGTATCCTGGAACAGGATGATGGTTTGCGTCAGCAAGACCGGTAGCATATTGCGCAAGGCCTGCGGCAGCACCACGATGCGGATGTTCTGGCCGTACGTCATGCCCAAGGCCTGCCCGGCATGCACCTGGCCGCGGGGAATGGCCTGAATGCCCGCCCGCATGATTTCGCTGAAGTAGGCGGCCTCGAAAGCCACGAAAGTCACCACGGCCGATGTGCCCGCGCCCACCGGAAAACCGACAATCAGCGGCACCAGCAGGAAGAACCACAAAATGACCATCACCAGCGGGATGCTGCGCATGCCGTTGACATAGATGGCGGCCGGCAGAACCAGCCAGCGCCGGCCCGACAGGCGCATCAGCGCCAGCATGGTGCCCAGCGCAATGCCGCCCAGCGTGGCAACGACCGTCAGCCATACGCTGAAGTAAAAGCCCTTGAGCACATAATCGCTGATCAGCGCCCAGTTATAAAAACCGAAATCGAGATTCATGCTCAGTGCCCTCCCTGATTGCCGCCGCTGGCGATAAAGCCCGGGATGGTCAGGCGCGTCTCAATAAAGGTCATGACGCGATTGATGGCGAAGGCCGTGATGATGTAGAGCAGCGTCACGCCCAGGTAGATTTCAACCCCGCGGGAAGTTTCTTCCTGTGCCTGCATGGCGAACATGGTCAGCTCGGCAATCGACACCGCGAAGGCGACCGACGAGTTCTTGACGATATTCATGGATTCGCTGGTGAGCGGCGGAATGATGATCCGGAACGCCAGCGGCAACAGCACATAGCGGTAAGACTGGAACGTTGTGAAGCCCAGCGCCATGCCCGCGTAACGCTGGCCGCGCGGCAAGGACTGGATCCCGGCGCGCACCTGTTCGGCGATACGCGCGGAAGTAAAGACGCCCAACGCACAGACCACCAGGGTAAAGCCGGAGACGTGGCGCATGGCAGGGATCAGCGACGGCACTACGTGGTACCAGAGGAAGATTTGCACCAGCAGGGGGATATTGCGGAACAGCTCCACCCAGGCATTGCCCAGCCGCGCCCACACCCGGCTATTGGGCAGCGTGCGTATCGTGCCGACCAGAAACCCCAGCGCCAGCGACAAGACCAGCGCCGACAGGGAGACCGAAATCGTCCAGCCCCAGGCCGACAGCATCCAGTCCAGGTAGGTGACGTCCCCTCCCTTGCCAAAACAACCTTCGACCACCCGCTGGTCCAGATTGTCCTGGCAGAAAATCTGCCAATCCCAACTCATACTGCCCCCTTTGCAACCTTGGTTGCCCGCCACCAGGAGAAAACGCCGGCCCGGGCCTGGGAAATTGCAGAAAAAAGGCGCCCCTCAGTGCTACTGCAGGGGCGCCTGGACTTCAGAAAGATCAACGCATGATGCTAACTACATAACCGCCGGGATTACTGGATGACGTAATCTTCCATGGGCTTGTCGTTCGGGTGTTCCCAAGCCTGCTTGGTGGCTTCGGACAGAGGCAGGCCCACGACGGCGCCAGCAGGCGGCGTGGGTTTCAGGAACCACTTATCCCACAGCGCGGCCAGGGTCCCGTCGGCAATCTGGCGGTCGATACTCTTGTTGATGGCGGCCTTGAAAGCCTCATCATCCTTGCGCAGCATGCAGGCAATCGGCTCGACCGACAGCACTTCGCCGACGATCTTGTAATCCGCCGGGCTGCGCGACTTGGAAATATTCGCCGCCAGAATGGAACCATCCATCACGAACACATCGGCGCGGCCGGTTTCCAGCAGCAGGAAGCTGTCGGCGTGATCCTTGCCCATGACTTCCTTGAAGTCTATGCCTTCGGCGCGCTTGTTACGGCGCAGCGTCTGCACAGACGTCGTGCCGGTCGTCACGGCAACATTCTTGCCATTGAGGTCGGCGACGGAATTGATGCCGGAATCCGCCTTGGTGGCCATACGGACTTCTTCCACATAGGTGGTGTGGGCAAAGTCCACGTCCTTCTGACGGGCGCGATTATTGGTGGTGGAGCCGCATTCGAAATCAACGCTGCCGTTCTGGATCAGCGGAATGCGGTTCTGCGAAGTGATGGGCTGATATTTGATTTCGATTTTCTCAAGCCCAAGATCCTTGCGCAGATCGTCAATGACGTTTTCAGCCATTTCCGTGTGGAAACCGACGTACTTGCCGTTACCCAGGGTGTAGCCCAGCCCGGAAGATTCACGCACGCCCAGCGTCACGGCGCCGCTATCGCGAATCTTGGCCAGCGTGTCGCTTGCCTGTGCCATACCGCTACCTGCGGCCAGTGCGAAAATCGCTGCGGCCAGAATATGCTTTTTCATACCATCTCCTTGAAACAAAACTGCATCAACTGACGGATATAGACATATGGGTACAGCTCGGAATGCCTGCTTATCCATTCTAGCAACATTGTTAAGGAGAACCGGCACTATTTCCCACCCAGGAAAATACTAAGACTGCGTTTTTCTCACAATTCTTATCCTTTGGCTGCGCCGGAATAGCCCTTGCGCGAAGCATTCCGGCCTGCAAGCCAGGACTGGCGCCTCAGCCTGCGGCAGGCGCCCCGCCGGCATCAGAATACAAAGACCGTCCGCGCCTGCACGGCCCGCAGCGGGCTGCCATTGCGCACATGGACATCTTCGGCATACTGCAACTGCAACTGGAAGCTGTCCGTGAATTGATGCGCCCAGGTAAGCATCAGATTGGTATCGTTCTTGGAACCCAGCACCTTGTCGCCATACAGCGTTTCACGCGACCCCCAGCTCTGGCGCACGGTAAAGGCCAGCCGGGTCTGTTCCGACCAGTGGTAGCTCACATGCGCAAAAGCGCGCGCCATGGGCCGGCGGTGCGTATCGGCCGCGCCGTCATGGGTATAGGCTTCAAGCTGCCCGATGAGATCCAGCGACCAGCGCCCGCCCAAAGGGGTCAGGTAGGCAGCCTCAAGATCGAGCGCATAGCGGTCTTCGCTGATGGCAAAGCCATCCTTGCGATGCGACCCCGTCGGCAGCGTCAGATAAGCCGCCCATGCCGCGTAGCGGCCGGCTTCGGTGTCTTCCAGCATCCAGTAAGTGGTGCCCAGTTGCAGGTTGCCCAGGCCGCGCTCGCGGTCATCCATGGAGCGGACGCGCTGGCGCGCATAAGGCAGGATGACCTCGACATCCATGGTCTTGCCGCCAACGCTCATATAGTGCATCAGGCGCGCCACGCCAATATCCAGCCGCAATCCCAGCCCATCCTCGACCTTGTGGCCGCTGGCATAAACCTTGTCGGATTTCATGTGCTGCGCATACAGCGCAAATACGGTGGCGCCGGCCGGGGCAGGCATATAGTCGCCCGGATCCGGCGTGCCGGCGGCCTGGGCCGCCGGCACAGCCAGCCCGGCCAGCCCGGCAGCCGCCATGCTCAACACGGCACGCGCCAGGCGCCCGCGGAAGAACGGCGGCAGGCCAGGGCGGGCGGGGGCAGAAACATTGTGGTCAGTCATGATGCGGGGCTCCTTTTTTTTCGTTGTTGTGTCGTGAAGAGCGCCAGGCAAAAGGGCGGCTCGCACCTATTCATTAACCTCTAAATTTCGTTTTTCGGTATATAACGACCGTGCCACGTTCCTGCTCCCCCGTGACACGCCTGGCCTTCCCCCTGGCCGCACCCGGGTTAACCCGCACGCAGATTCTTGGGTTAACCCTAAATGAATCCCCCCGCGCTTCATGGTTTGATTGCAGCACTCCATTTGCCGCCTGGCCCTGCTTGGCCAGCGGCCTGATCACACCGACTGCGGCCTCAGGACCTTCCGCGACCGCAAGCAAAGGCTTGGACAGGCATGGCCGCTGCCAGACATTCCGTACCCGACCGGGCATTCGACGCCTGGATTACCGCCATCAACCAGACTTGCGGGCGCTTTCGCGCAGACCTGCACGCTGGCGGTTTCAGCGGCGGCCTGAAAGCCTATGAAAGCAGCGCCGTGCGGGCCAGCATGGTGGATGCCAGCGGCGGCACGCGCCTGTACCGCACGCCAGAAGAAGTCCAGGCGGACGACAGCAGCAAGTTCTTCGCCGTGCTGCAACTGCGCGGACACTGCGGCGTCGCGCAAAGCGATACGGAAACCGTGCTGTCGCCGGGCGACATGACCCTGGTCGATGGCGCGCACCCGTTCAGCGTGAAATACATGGCGAACTCCCGCCAGGTTTCACTGATCCTGCCGCGCCAGGCCATCGAACGGAACCTGCGCGCCATCCGCGTGCGCTGCGCCCAGCGGGTGCCAGCTTCCACCTCGGCGGCCGGCTTGGCGCGCCACCTGATCCTGGCTACTTTGCGCCAGACCCATCACGGCTTGAGCCGCACCGAGGGCGAAGCCGCCCTGGACGCCGTCGTGCATTTGCTGAGGCCCGCCCTGGGCCCTGCGGAAGAGCCGCGCCACCCTGGCGCTGACCGCCTGCAACAGGCGCTGGATTTCATCGACCGGCATATCGACGCCGATGCCCTCACCCCGGAAATGATTGCCCAAAGCATAGGGATTTCCGTGCGCGGACTCTATCGCCTGTTCGCCACCCAAGGGTTGGTCGTCGCCCAATACATCCGCAACCGGCGTCTGGATCTATGCGCCGACACCCTGCGCGGGGCCAACTGCCCGCAAAAGCTCGCTGCCGTGGGGTATGCCTGGGGCTTTACCGATTCCAGCCATTTTTCCACGGCCTTCAAGACACGCTTTGGCATGGCGCCGGGCGAATACCGGCGTCAGCACACTGGCAAATCTCTGGCTGGCTGAGCCCTGCCGCCACCGCTATTTCCGCCCCCCTTCGGCCACGCCCGCCACTTACGCCCTGCTGGCAGCCTGACACATGAACTAGGCAGGCACAACAAATCCCCCCTGCGCCATTACTCCTAATATCGGTCTCATCGCACCGGCCCGTATCCGTGCGCACAATAAATTCATGGAGACAACGATCATGGCGCAAGTCGAACTGCTGGCTGCCGTACAGGCATTCCTGGCCCGCCCGCACGGCAGCTTTATCGAAGGCAAGGCAATCGCGGCCAGCCGCACCCTGCCGGTCTATAACCCCGCTAGCGGCGAAACCATCGCCACTGCCGGCGACAGCGATGCCGATACCGTGGACCAGGCCGTGCGCAGCGCCCACACGGCGCTGCGCGATGGCCGCTGGAGCGGCTTGCGCCCGGCCGACCGTGAACGCATTCTGCTGGCCTTTACAGCGCTGGTGGAAGCCCACGCCGAAGAGCTGGCGCAGATCGAAACCCTTAACCAGGGCAAATCCATCAATCTGTCGCGCGCGCTGGACACCGGCGCCACCACGGAATTCATGCGCTATATGGCCGGCTGGGCTACCAAGCTGCACGGTGAATCGCTGGATCTCTCCATCGCCATGCCGCCAGGCACACGCTACACCGGCTACACCCGGCGCGAACCGGTAGGCGTGGTGGCAGGCATCGTGCCCTGGAACTTTCCGCTGATGATCGCCGCGTGGAAAGTCATGCCCGCGCTGGCGGCTGGCTGCAGCGTCGTCATCAAGCCCTCGCCGGAAACGCCGCTGTCGGCCTTGCGCCTGGCAGAACTGGCGCTGGAGGCGGGCGTGCCGCCCGGCGTCTTCAATGTGGTGACCGGCGCCGGCGCAACCGGCCAGGCGCTGGTATCGCACCCGCTCATCGCCAAGGTGTCTTTCACCGGCTCCACCCAGACCGGCAAGCTGGTCGGCCACGCCGCTGTGGAACACATGGCCCGCTTTACACTGGAACTGGGCGGCAAAAACCCGATGATGGTCTTTGCCGATGCCGACATCGGCAAAGCCGTGCAAGGCGTGATGCTGGGCGGCCTGCTGAACCAGGGCCAGGTCTGCGCCGCCGCATCGCGCATCTATGTGCACAAGTCGCGCCATGACGAGTTCGTCAATGCGCTGTCGGGCGCCGTATCTACCCTGACGCTAGGCCCGGGCATGGATCCCGGCGCGCAGGTCAATCCGGTGGTCTCGCGCCGCCAGCAGCAGGCCATCGAAAGCTACATCGAATCCGCCCGCCAGGAAGGCGCCACGCTTGCCGCCGGCGGCAAGCCCGTCGATGCGCCGGGATTCTTCGTGCAGCCCACGATTCTGTCTGGCGTGTCGCAAGAGATGAAGGTGGCACGCGAGGAAATCTTCGGGCCAGTGCTCTCCGTGCTGACCTTCGAAAGCGACGAAGAAGCCGTGCAACTCGCCAACGACAGCCACTACGGCCTGGGCGCCAGCCTCTGGACCAGCGACATCAGCCGCGCCATGAACCTGATCCCGCGCATCGAGGCCGGCACGGTCTGGGTCAACACCCATGTGTTGCTGGATCCGAGCATGCCCTTCGGCGGCTACAAGCAATCCGGCATCGGCCGCGAATTCGGGCGCCATGCGGTCGAAGGCTGCACCGAAATCAAGTCCGTCTGCATCGCGCACTGAAATTTGCCCGGCCTGTCTGGCGCGCGCCCCCATCCCCTCCAGGGATCTCCGTGAACTTCGCCCCCGCAGCCGCTTACCCGGCCCAGGGGGCATTTTTTTGACGGCGCTCAGACGCTGCGCATGCGCTCGCGGAAACGCGCGGGGGAAACGCCGAAGGTATGCCTGAAAGCCAGCGTGAAGGCGCTCTGGCTTTCATAGCCAGCCTGCAGCGCCACTTGCGCGATGGCCTGCCCCTGCAACAAGGCATCCAGCGCCGCCATCATGCGTGCCTGCTGGCGCCAGCGCCCGAAACCCAGGCCAGCGCTGTGGCGGAAATGGCGCTGGAACGTTTTGCTGCTCATGGCCAGCGCCCGCGCCCAGCCGTCCGCATCCTGGCTGTTGGCGGGGTCTGCCAGCACGGCTTCGCAAACGGCGGCCATGCGCGTGTCTTCCGGCCAGGGCAAATGGAACGGCAGTTCGTGCTGGCCGCGCAGTTCTTCCAGCAAGAGTTCGGCCAGCAACCGGCCCCGCCGCGTGGCGCACACATGCAGCCCCAGCTGGGCCGCCTGGGCGATCAATTCCCGCAGCAATGCGGACACATGCAGCACGCCATCGCGTTCCGGCAAACCCATGGCGGCATCCGCCGTGACAAAGACGCTGCGTACCTTGACCGCGCCCTGCATCAGCAAGCGATGCTCGATCTCCGGCCGCAGCCAGACCGCGGTTGTCGGCGGTACCGTCCAGCGGCCCGTCGCCGCCTGCACCACCATCACGCCCTGCACCGCATAGAGCAACTGGCACCGCTCATGCGCATGCCATGGCGTCGCATGCGCGGCCGGGTAATCCATCGCCACGCCGGTCATGAACGCCAGCGGCTGTTCGCCCCTGCCCAGGCCTGCCTCTATGCAAACCGCCTGCCCCTCACCCTCAGGGCCGGCGCCTGCCTCATCTGGCGTCGCGGCATGGGACAGCGAGGGCTGGCCCAGATTGTCCTTTTTCATATATGAATTGTCTTTTTAAATAAAGAAAGACACACATGCCCATCGTACACTTTTCCACACTGACACGCTGCGCCCAAGCGCCCTGCGGTCAGCCCGCACAACACTGCATCACGAGCTCCCCCATGTCTGGCTTTTTGTCGCTACGTTCCCCGCTGCTAGCCCTGACCCTGCGTCGGGGTCTGAGCACGTTTGCGTGCGCCCAGACCTGCACTGATTCCCCCTGACCCCGACCACGCCGCAGCTTGCCCAGGCAAGCCAGGGGAATCAGTCACACCAGGACACCGGAGAGACTCCCCATGCTGCAGCAACCCGACACCAAGTATCAGCCCTTCCCGCCCATTGCGCTGGCAGACCGCCAGTGGCCGTCACGCGTCATTACCCAGGCGCCTGTCTGGCTCTCCACGGATCTGCGCGACGGCAACCAGGCGCTGTTCGAGCCCATGAACCGGCAGCGCAAGCTGCGCCTGTTCCACGAACTCGTCCGCCTGGGCTTCAAGGAAATCGAGGTCGGCTTCCCCGCGGCCTCGCAGACCGATTTCGACATCGTGCGCAGCTTGATCGACGGCGCGCAGATTCCTGCCGATGTCACGCCCATGGTCATGACGCAATTGCGCGAAGACCTGATCCGCCGTACCGTGGAGAGCGTGCGCGGCGCGCCCCGCGTGATCGTGCATTTCTACAATGCCATTGCGCCGGCCTGGCGCGAACTGGTGTTCGGGCTGAGCGTGCCCGACATCATCACCCTGGTGGAAAAACACATCGCGCTGCTGAAGCAGCTGACCGCGCAGCACCCGGAAACCGAATGGGTACTGCAATACTCGCCTGAAACCTTCTGCATGGCCGAACTGGAGGTCTCGCTGGCGGTCTGCAACGCAGCCATCGCAGCCTGGGACGCCGGCCCGGCCCGCCCCATGATCATCAACCTGCCCACCACGGTGGAAGTCGCCACCCCCAATGTGTTCGCCGACCAGATCGAATGGATGGACCGGCATTTGGACCGGCGCGAGCACATCGTGCTGTCGGTACACCCGCACAATGATCGCGGCACCGGCGTGGCCTGCGCGGAGCAAGCCTTGCTGGCTGGCGCCCAGCGGGTGGAAGGCTGCCTGTTCGGCAACGGCGAACGCAGCGGCAACGTGGATATCGTCACGCTGGCGCTCAATCTTTATACCCAGGGCGTCCACCCCGGGCTGGATTTCTCGGATATCGCCGCCGTCGCCCGGGTCGCCGAAGAATGCACCTCGCTGCCCATCCATCCGCGCCACCCCTATGCTGGCGATCTCGTGTTCACGGCTTTTTCCGGGTCGCACCAGGATGCCATCGCCAAAGGCTTCGCCGCGCAGCAGCCCGGCAGCCTCTGGCGCGTGCCCTATCTGCCGGTGGATCCCAAGGATCTGGGCCGCACCTACGACAGCATCGTGCGCGTCAACAGCCAGTCCGGCAAAGGCGGCATTGCCTATCTGCTGGAACGTGACCACGGCATCGCCATGCCGCGCCGCATGCAGGTGGAATTCAGCGCCATCGTGCAGCGCCATGCCGATACCAGCGAAACGGAAATCAGCAGCGAAGCGATCTGGGATCTGTTCCGCCAGACCTATCTCATGCCGTGGCAGCCAGGCCGCTACCGCTACCTGTCGCATCATCTGCAAGAAGGTGGCGCCGGCCAGGAAATCAGCCTGCAACTGGCCACGCCGGGCGAGGCTGAGCGGCCCATGAATGCCAGCGGCCAGGGCAACGGCCCGATCGCCGCCACCGCAGCCGCGCTGGATGCTGCGCTGCGCATCGACGCCTACGAGCAGCGCAGCCTGGGGGCCGGCGCGCAGGCGCAATCCATCGCCATCATTGAAATGGCGCATCCCGGCATCACGGGCAGCCGTTTCGGCGCGGGCATTCATGAAAATATCGCCACCGCCTCCATCATGGCGGCGGTCAGCGCCTACAACCGCATCCTGCAAGGGCTGGCAGCGGCTGGCTAAGGCGCGCCACGCGGCGCCAGCACGCCATGCCCGCGCCTCTATGCAGAGTCATGGGCATGGCGATTACAGCAGCGTCGTGACAAACTGCCGGAACCGGCTGCCTTCCGGGCTATCGCGCAGGAAGTTGCGCAATTCGGCCTGGAAGGCCTGCAAAGCCAGGGGCTGATAGCGCTCCACATTGCGGACGGCCGATACCACCTCTTCCACCCAATGCCCGTTGAGCGTCAAAGGCACCACATCCTTGTGGTGCCACTGGCTGACCGCGCTGGATGACACCACGGCCACCCCCATGCCGGAGCGCGCCAGCGCCCACAGCGTCTGCGTGCTGGCGCTTTCCGTGATGCGGTTCAGGCGCAGGCCGGCATCCTCGCAAGCCTGGTCAAACATACTGCGCGTCATGAAACCGCGCCGCAAGGACAGGATAGGCCCCTCCCCCAGCTGCGTCAGTTCCAGTTCCCTGGCGCCTTCCGCCGCATGCCCGGGCGGCAGCACCGCATACAGGCGGGCCTTGAACAAATCCAGGCGTTCAAATTTCTGCTCGTGCGGCGCCCAGGCGATAGCGGCATGCACCGTGCCGCTTTCCACATAGTCCAGCAAACGCTCATTGGGCCCTTCGACCAGATGGATTTCTATGCCGCTGTGATTGCGGCGCAGCGCCCGCAGCACCGGCGCCAGCAGGGCTTCAATGGTCTGCGGCGTCGCCCCCAGGCTGAGATAGCCCGCCTCGCCGTTGTGCAGACGCTGAATGCGGTCGGACAGGCCATTGGCCTGTTGCAGCAATTGGCTCATCTTCGGCAGCAAGTCCTCGCCTTCCGCGGTCAGTGACAAGCGCTTGCCGGCGCGCTCGAACAAACGCACGCCCAGGTCTTCTTCCAGGCCCTGAATCTGCCGCGACAGCGCGGACTGACTGATATGCATGGCTGTCGCCGCGCGCGAGACGCTCAAGCGCTCGGCCACGGCAATGAACAACTGCACGGTACGCAAATTCAACACGGCGGCCGCCTTTTACTTATGCACGAATTGCATAAATTAACACGTTGAATTTGCATTGGACTCCCGAATAGCTCCTACCTATAGTGACCAGGCATGCCGCACACATAACAGCAGTTTTCCACCCGGAGAGAGACATGAAAAAAGCCGTGCTTGCATCCTTTGTCACCCTTGCCGTCCTGGTCCATGGCGCCGCGCGCGCCGACTGGCCCGAGAAACCCATCATTGTCACGGTCGGCTTTGGCGCCGGCGGCACGACGGATATCGTGGCGCGCGCCGTGGCGGACGTGGTCAGCCGCGAAATCGGCCAGCCGCTGGTCGTCGAAAACAAACCTGGCGCCGGCGGCGCCGTGGCCGCTACCGCCATTTCCCGCCAGAAACCCGATGGCTACAACCTGGTCGCCACGACCTCCACCACCATTACCCTGGACCCGCTGATTGCCAAGCTGGGCTACAACGCCGACGATTTTTCCTATGTCGCCGCCATCGGCCAGTTCCCTGAAGCCTATATCGCCCTGCCCGGCAAAGGCTGGAAAACGATCAAGGACGCCACCGACGCCGCCCGCTCGGCTGGCCAGCTGACCGTCGCTTCCAATACGGCGCTCGACAAAATGCTGACGCGCTATATCGCCAAGCAGGACGGCGTCAACCTCAAACCCGTGCCGACCCGCAGCGGCGCGGAAGTCGTTACCCAGATCATGGGCGGCCACCTGGATCTGGGCTATAGCTCTGGCGCCTACTACCCGCAGGCGGAAAACGGCGATGTCGTGGTGCTGGCGGCTCTGGCTGATGAACGCATCAGCGGCCTGCCGGATGTCCCTACCCTCAAGGAACAGGGCTATGACGTTTCCAGCGTCAATCTGGTGATGTTTGTCGCGCCCAAGGGGCTGCCCGCTGACATTCAGGCCAAACTCACCGCCGCCTTCGATGCCGCAGGCCGCGACCCGAATGTGCTGGCGCTGCTCAAACGCCGCAGCGTTGATCCGGTCGTGCTGAGCGGCGCGGCGCTGGAGCAAACCGTGGACGCGCATATTGCCGGTTATCGGCAACTGATAGATGCCACCAGCGGAGACTGAGCATGACCAGCGCGCAACACCCCCTTCCACACGACCTTCCTGACGCCGCCCCGCACGCCACGCCGCCCACGCCAGCGGCGGGCGCCGAGGCTGACGCCCCCCTGGAAACACGCCGCGCGGCGCCCGCCTGGGATATGGCGGCCCTGGCCGCCATATCCCTCTGGCTGGCCTTCGGCTTCATTCCGGCGCAAATTCCGGCTGCCGATGCGCTGGGACTATCGCCCGCGCTGTTGCCCAAGGCCGCGGCCTTGGGCATGGCGGTGCTCTGCGCCGCCGGCTTTCTGCTGTCTCTGCGCCGCGATGCGCCGGCGCTGCTGCTGGCCCGCCTGCCCTGGCGGCCAGTCACCAGCGTCATGGCGCTGTGCGTCGTCGGCGTGCTGATTGTCAGCTACGCCAGCCTGGCGGCCGGAGCGCTGTTCCTGATCCCGACCCTGATGCGCCTGCTGGGCGAACGCCGCTGGCTCTATTGCCTGCTGCCCGCGCTCTTCATCGCGGCCCTGTTCCACTTTGTCGCAGCCTGACGCAAGGAGACCATTATGGATATGGCACTCAACGGCCTGCTCGACGCCCTCGACCCCTCCGTCATTCTGTTTGTCTTCCTCGGCATCCTGCTGGGCTACGCCGTCGGCGTGCTGCCCGGCCTGAACCGCCCCGCAGCGCTGGCGGTAGCCGTCCCGCTGAGCTACTACATGTCGCCGCTGGCGGCCGTCGCTTTCCTGATCGGCATCGCCAAGGCCAGCGGTGCCGGCGGCGCGACCACGGCCATCCTGCTCAATACACCGGGAGAACCCAGTTCCGCCCCGACCTGCCTGGACGGCTACCCGCTGACCAAAGCAGGCAAAGGCGAAAAAGCCCTGAAAGTCGCGCTGTATGGCTCGGTCATTGGCGATCTCGTCGGCACCCTGCTGCTGATCGCCATTGCCTTGCCGCTGGCCCGCTTTGCGCTGCGCGTCGGCCCGGTTGAAATGACCGCCATTATGTTCCTGGCGCTGACCTTCATCGCTGCGCTGGCCGGTACCTCGGCCATCCGCGGATTGATCGCCGGTCTCTTCGGCATTCTGCTCGCCTGCGTCGGCATGGATGCGGAAACCGCCATGCCGCGCATGACCTTCGATCACGTCGAACTGATGGACGGCATTCCCCTGCTGGCCGTCACGGTAGGCATGCTCGCCATGACGGAAATGTTCATTCAGGCCGAACGCCTGCTGCTCCATGGCGAAGAGCGCAGCGAATTCACCGAACAGCCCAGCAAACGCGACCGGGGGCTCAGCTGGCCGGAATTCCGCCGCGTGCTGCCCACCATCGTGCAATCCAGCGGTGTCGGGATTGTCGTCGGCATCATTCCCGGCCTCGGCCCTACCGTCGCCTCCTTCCTGGCCTATGGCCTGGCCAAGCGCACGGCCAAGCCTGGCGACTGCTTCGGCAAAGGGGAAATCAAGGGCGTGGCAGCGGCCGAAACCGCCGATAACGTCGTCACGCCAGCCAGCCTGATTCCGCTATTTGCCCTGGGGATTCCCGGCAGCGTCTCGGCCGCGGTGCTGATTGCGGCCTTCATGATTCACGGCGTCGTGCCCGGTCCGCGCATGTTCGAAGAACACGGCCAGCTCATCTACGGCATCTATGGCGCCATGCTGGTCGCCAGCCTGCTCATGCTGCTGGTGGGCCGCCTGGGGCTGGTCGGCTTCGCCCAGCTCACCCGGGTGCCGGTACGCATCATCATCCCCATCGTCATCATGCTTTGCATGCTCGGCTCCTATCTGGAAACACGCTCCATGTTCTCGGTGCAGCTGATGTTCGGCTGCGGCGTGCTGGGCTACCTGATGCACCGCTTTGATTTCTCGCGCATCACTTTCCTGATCGGCTTTGTCGTGGGGCCGCTGTTCGAACTGTCACTGCGCCAGAGCCTGATCATCACCAATGGCAACCCCCAGGCGCTGCTGCAGCACCCGGTGGCGCTGGGCATTGTCGTGATCTCCCTGGCGGCCCTGGTTTCCTTCTTGCGCAAGCCTTCCTGAACCCACTCATCAAGAGAGTCTTCTATGAAAATCAATCTGAACGCCGATATCGGCGAAAGCTACGGCAAATACACCATCGGCGCCGACCCCGAACTGATGCGCCTGATCGGCTCGGCCAATGTGGCCTGCGGCATGCATGCCGGAGACCCGTCCATCATGGTGCGCACCATAGGCCTGGCCCAGGAAAACGGCGTGTCCGTCGGCGCCCACCCCGGCTTCAATGATCTCTGGGGTTTCGGCCGCCGCCAGATCCGCATGAACCCCAAGGACCTGGAATATCTCGTGACTTACCAGATCGGCGCCCTGCAGGCCCTGGCGCGGGCGCAGAACGTCAAAGTTACCCACGTGAAACCGCACGGCGCCCTGAACAATATGGCGCACGATATCGAGGACTACGCCATGGCCATTGGCCGGGGCATCAAGGCCGCCGATCCCGATCTGATCTATGTGGCCAATACCGGCTCACAGATGACGCAGGCCGCTGCCCGCCTGGGCCTGCGGGTGGCCCATGAATCCTATGTGGACCGGCGCTATGACGACAACGGCAAAATGCTGTCGCGCGAACTGGAAAACTCCGTCATCAAGGATCCTGACGAAGCCGTCGCCCATGTCATGCGCATTCTGGAAGAGCGCGCGATTTTCTCGGTCTCGGGCAAGCGCATTCCCTGCGACGTCCACACCTTTTGCATCCATGGCGACGAACCCTCGGCCGTGCCCGTCGCCCGCGCCGTGCGCCAGGCGCTGGACGCCGCGAATATCCGCGTGGTCTCCCTGCCGGAGCTGATCCAATGAGCCAGCACGCCTTCCAGCAACAGCTGCACATAGACGCCATCTGGCGCCAGAGCCGGGACGAGGCGGCGTTCCAGGCCGCCATCACCCGCACCGTGCCCGCCGAGCTGTGCCGGCAGGCGCAAGCCGACATCACCCGGTGGGAGCAATATCAGGCCACGCCGCTGCAGTCCCTGCCTGCCATGGCGGCCGCGGCCGGGCTTGCCGCCATCCATTGCAAGGACGAAGGCCCGCGCTTCGGACTGGGCAGCTTCAAGGCTCTGGGCGGCGCCTACGCCGTCGCGCTGGCGGCCGCCCAGCAGCCTGGCGGTATGACCGTGGCTTGCGCCACCGAAGGCAACCATGGCCGCTCTGTGGCATGGGGCGCGCAGCGTGCCGGCATAGACTGCGTGATTTTCTTGCACGAGGGCGTCAGCCCTGCCCGCGAAGCCGCCATTGCCCAATACGGCGCGCGCATCATGCGGGTGCCCGGCAGCTACGATGACGCCGTGCGCGCCTGCGCCCAGGTCTCCACGCAACAAGGCTGGCAAATCATCTCGGATACCACTTGGGAAGGCTATGAGGACATCCCGAAATGGGTGATGGCCGGCTATAGCGTCCTGGCGCAGGAGCTGCAAACGCAACTGCCACAAGCCCCCACCCACGTCTTTCTGCAAGGCGGCGTGGGCGGCATGGCCGCCGCGCTGATGTGCAGCCTGGAACGCACCTGGCCCGATGCCGCGATGCGCTACATCGTGGTCGAGCCGCGCAGCGCCGCCTGCCTCATGGCCAGCGCCCGCGCTGGCGGCCAATTCCGCAGCACGCCCGGCCCGTTCGATACCATCTCCGCCGGGCTGGCCTGCGGCGACCCCTCGCGCGCCGTGCTGTCGCTGATTTACGAGGGCAGTCAGATGATGCTGGCGGTGGACGACACGGCAATCAAGCACGCCGTGCGCGTCTTCGCCCGCCCGGCAGGCCAGGATCCGACCATTGTGTCCGGGGCCTCAGGCGCGGCCGGCCTGGCCGGACTGCACAGCGTGCTGGCCGTCCCGGCGCTGCGCCAGGCCCTGGCGCTGGATGCGTCCAGCCGGGTGCTGCTCATCAATACGGAAAATGACACGGACCCGCAGGCCTACCGCGACATTCTGCAAGAAGCCTGACGCGCCGCCGTGCTGCCTGCCCTGCGCCCGGCGCTGCCTTAGCAGAGCCGGGTGCCCAGCGGCACCGACTCGTCAGGCACGCACAGCGCAACCGCGCCGTTTTCATTGTGAAAGCCGGTGACCAGGCATTCAGACATCAAAGGCCCGATTTGCTTGGGCGGGAAATTGACCACCGCCACAACCAGCTTGCCCAGCAAGGATTCCGGCGTGTAAAGATCCGTGATCTGCGCGCTCGACTTGCGCTGGCCGATCTCCGGGCCAAAATCCACCATCAGTTTGAAAGCCGGCTTGCGCGCCTGAGCAAAGACTTCCGCCTGGACGATACGTCCGACGCGCAACTCGACCTTGGTGAAGTCATCCCACGAAATGAATGCCATGACAGATTTCCTGCTCCTGAATTGAAAAAATAACCTTCCAGCGCGGCTCACACGGCTGCGGATGGCGCCGCCCCGGACACGGCCCTGCTGGCCCGGCGCGGCCAGGTAATGCACACCAGACATGCCAAGATCAAGATGACGCCTATCCAGCCCGACGGGGGCAGGCGCTCGCCAATCACGGCAGCCGCCAGCCCCGCCGCAAACACTGGCTCCAGCAAGGTCACGGTGGTCGCCGTACTGGCAGAAACGCGTGCCAAACCGTAGCCAAAACACACATAGCCCAGGAACATCGGCACCAGCGCCATATAAATGCCCACCGCCGCGTTATTCCATGACGCCAGAAAGGGCGCCCCAGTCGCGAACAGCACCGGCATCAGCAACAGGCCGCCGCCGCCGAAAATCGCCCCCATCGAGGCACGCGACGGAATACCGTGCTGCATCAGGCGCCGCGCGGCCCATGAGTACAACGCATAACTCAAGCCTGCCAGCAAACCCAGGCCGACGCCCATGGGCACATCGCTGGCCACCGGCGCGCCTGGAGGACCGCCTTCCGCCAGGCTCAACAGCCCCATGCCTGCCAGCCCCAGCGCGGCGCCGCCCGCCCAGCGGGCGCTCACACGCGTGCCGTCCAGCACCCGCTCTATCACTGCCGATAACAGCGGCGCCGAACCCAGCGACACCACCGTGCCTATCGTGACCCCGGCCAGGCGCATGGAGGCATAAAAGGCCAGGGGATAAACCGCCACGGCCAGGGCGCCCAGCACCCACCACTGCCACTGCTCACGCAATGCCGCCATGCTGCGGGCAATGGGCCGCACGGCAATGGCGGCCTGAAGCAGCCCCCCTATCCCCATGGCAGCGGCCCCGATGGCCGCCGCTCCGACCTCTGGCGCGAAGGTGGCCGAAACACCGGTAGTCGCCCACAAGATGCAGGCAAACAGGATGGCTGCCACCCCCAGCAGATACTCCCTGCCCGCCGTCTTGCTCTCGCCTGGCGCGGTGGCGGGCACAGCATGCTTTCGTGTCTGCATCAGGGTTCCAGCCAGACCGCTGCCATCTGGCGGGCCTGCTTCAAGCATTGGCTATTGCCTTCCAGGCCGGCACGGGCCACCGCCCCTTCCAGCAGGAACGCCAGTTGCCGGGCCAGCAGCGCGGCACGCTGCGCATCTCCGTCCATCAGCCGCGCCACAGGCCGCGCTAGCAGCGCTTCCACTTCTTCCTTGTACGCCCGGATAGCTTGGCGGCTCTCATGGTCCGCCGGCAGTTCCGCCGCCGCATTCCATTGACCGCAACCGCGAAAGCCCTTGTCGTACGCAAACTCCGCGTGATCCACATAAGCATCGAACACGGCCAGAACCTGCTCCGCCGGGCTGCCCGTCAGGCTCAGCCGCGCCTGATACAAGGCCAGCCATTCTTCATGCCGGGCCTGCAAATACGCCGCCACCAGCTCCGCCTTGGAACTGAAATTGTTGTAGAGGCTTTTCTTGGCCACCCCGGCCTGCTTCACAATGGCATCTATGCCTGTGCCAGCGATGCCGTCCCGATAAAACAGCATTGCCGCCGCCCCCAGCAGCCGGTCATAGGCAGGCACGCGCGCCGTGCCAGGCTGTTGAACTCCCGCCATGGTCTTGTCCTTTACCCATAAAAGTAGTTAGACCAGTATAGCTACTTAAATGATAAAAAACACGCCGGGGCTTGCGGCCCAGGCGGTGAAACATGAAATCTGGCGCAGGGTATGCGGCGTTTCACGCCGCCCCGGGCATCGTCAAGGCTGAAAAGCCTGACTTCATGCGAATGCCTTAATGCGGATGCCTTAATGCCAGCCGTACCAGGTGTCGGCCAATTCGCCGACCGTCACTTGAGACACCTCGGGCCGTTGCTGCAGCCATTGCTGCACCGCTTGCCGGTCTTCTTCGGAAGGTGAACCCTGGCGGGCAGACACCACGCCATCGAGCACGCCGCGGCCAATGCTGCCGCCGAAGAACAAATCGCGCGCTTCGATCATGTCGATCAAACCATCAAGCAAGGCATCGCTGCCGTCATCCGCTTTGAATGCGGCCCGGACTTCGAAAATGAATTGCTGGAATTCGCCCGCATGCAGCTTTTTACGCTGGCGGGCATTGAGGCGACGCAGTCGCTTGCCCGTTGGGGCTTTGGAGGAGATAAAGGTAGCGGACATAAAAAATCCCCGATGATACGGGGATTTTTAGGAATTTTGAATTTTTTGGTGGCCTGGGGCGGAATCGAACCACCGACACGCGGATTTTCAATCCGCTGCTCTACCAACTGAGCTACCAGGCCAACGCTTGCACAAGCAAGAATTGCATTCTAGCACTGTTTTTTTGAGATTGTCCAATATATTTTTCAGGCCAGCCCAGCAGGCCATCTTACGCTGGCCTCATGCAATGCTCATACAGGCCTGGCCGCACGCGTCCTCCGGCGGCATACTCTCCCTTTCTTATGGAGCCACGCCATATTTGCCGCCACCCATGCCGCCACCCATGCCGCCGGACAGCCTGCCGCCAGCCCCGAGCACAGTGCCTCGTCCTGGCGCCGCTGTTTTCTGGCCCTGATACCGGACGCCGCAACCGCAGCCGCGCTGTCACAGACCGCGCTGCCTGCCACGGTGCAGCCCGTCGCGCCCGCAGACCTGCATCTGACGCTGGCTTTTCTGGGGGCAGTCACCCCTGAGCAAGGCCTGGCCCTGACCCAGGCGCTGCCGCAGCTGGCACGCCCCCTGCCGCCCCTGCCCGGCCAAGGCTGGGCAACCTGGCCGGACGCACAAGCCCCCAGGGTGGAAGTCGCCTGCTATGCCTTCCCGAGCGAACTCCAGGCCCTGCTCGCCAGCGTCCACACCGTTTTACGCCAGCTCGGCCTGCCCATTGAAGCGCGCGCTTTCCAAGCGCATATCACGCTGGGCCGCTACCCGCGGCCATCAGCCTTTCGTACGCCCGCCCCGGGCGCCGGACAACGGCCCCTGCCTTTGCCCGCCGCCCGTTTCACGGCACTGGGCCTCTACACCAGCCTGCGCCATACCGCCGCCGCGCCGAAGTCGCGTCTTCATGACTCAGATCAATCCCATGCCAGCCCTCACTATGCCGTGATAGCCAGACATGAGCTATAACCCTTTCAGGCTTATGGTTTCATTTATAAACATTTTTTGAGCTTCTTTGTCTCCAAAAATCCAGATATTCCTCATATGCTTAACAGGAAATATATGGCAGCAACAGGACGCCGACAGGCAGCCGCGTTGCCATATCGCCGGCAGCCGCGCTCCACGCTTGCCGGTGCTGCAGTGCAGGAGCCAACGAATTTCACAGTCACCCTTATTCGGAGTCTGAAATGAAAAAAACCGCATGCATGATCGCTCTCGCCAGCGCCGCCGTCCTGCCTTTCGCCAGCCAGGCCAATGCTGAAAAGCCCGTCGCCCAGTGGCTCTGCAGCGATTACGTCACCCTGGACGAAAGCTATCGCCCGGTAGCAGTCGGTTTCGCTGCCGCCGTCAACAACGACGGCAAGGTCGAAGATGCCGTGCTGGATTCCGCCGGTATCGCCAAGGTACAGCCGCAACTGCTGCAAGTCTGCAATGAAAACCCGCAAATCGCCCTGCGCGACGCGCTGGTTCAGGCTCAAGGCAAGATCGCCAAGTAAGGATGCCGTCCGGCAAGCCGGCCGCCAATACCGTTACCGCGCGGCCAGCGCAGCCTGACACGCCATCCTGAAGCCAAATAAGGCCGTTCCGGCCTTTCAACAGGCCCCGCCCCCGGGGCCTGTTGCCATTTCAGATCCATGTCAGCCGGTGCCAGTCCGCCACCGGCTGACATGGCGATGCACAGATCCTGACTCCCGCCTGCTGCGTCCGCTACAATCAATGCTTACGCGCGCGCGCAGTTCCAATCCGCATGCCGTGTCCATCCATGCCCCGGCCCCACTGGCCGCCAGTTCCCGCATGGGTGTTTCTCCCTCCCGTTCATTGCGCCCGCCCCGATTGGAGTTGATCTCACGAACAACTGGCTGGCGCCGGAGTTTCTTTTGTCTCAGCCCATTTCCTTTACCGACCTCGGACTCGCGGAGCCGTTGCTGCGCGCCATTGCCGACGTTGGTTACAGTCAGCCCACCCCCATCCAGGCCCAAGCCATTCCGCAGGTTCTGCAAGGCGGCGACCTGATGGCGGCCGCCCAGACTGGTACAGGCAAGACCGCCGGCTTCACCCTGCCCATCCTGCACTTGCTGCTGGAGCGCCCGATCTCGGGCGGTCGCCGTCCTGGCCGCCCGCGCGTCCTGATCCTCACGCCGACCCGCGAACTCACTGCGCAGGTCGAAGAGTCGGTCAAAACCTACGGTAAATACACCCAGCTGAAATCCATGGTGATGTTCGGCGGCGTCAATATCAACCCGCAAATCACCACGCTGAGAAAGCCGCTGGATATCCTGGTCGCCACCCCTGGCCGGCTGCTGGATCACGCCTCGCAGCGCACGGTCGATCTGTCCGCGGTGGAAATCCTCGTACTCGACGAGGCCGACCGCATGCTGGACATGGGTTTCATCCGCGATATCCGCAAAGTGCTGGCGCTCTTGCCCGCCAAACGCCAGAACCTGCTGTTTTCCGCGACCTTCTCCGACGAAATCCGCACCCTGGCGCGCGGCGTCCTGGCCAACCCGGCGGAAATCTCGGTGGCCGCACGCAATACCACCGCCGAGCGCGTGGACCAAAGCGTGCATCTGGTCGCCCAGGCGCACAAGCGCGATGCCGTCAGCCACCTGATCCGCAACAACGGCTGGCATCAGGTGCTGGTCTTCACCCGCACCAAGCACGGCGCCAACCGCCTGGCTGAAAAGCTGGTGAAAGATGGCCTGTCCGCCGCCGCCATCCACGGCAACAAGAGCCAGTCGGCGCGCACCCGCGCCCTGGACGGTTTCAAGAACGGCCAGGTCGCTGTCCTGGTTGCCACCGATATCGCCGCACGCGGCCTGGATATCGACCAGCTGCCGCAGGTCATCAACTTCGAGCTGCCCAACGTCCCCGAAGACTACGTCCACCGCATCGGCCGCACGGGCCGCGCTGGTGCCGCAGGTTCGGCGATTTCGCTGGTGGACGGGGAAGAAATCAAGCTGCTCAAAGCCATTGAAAAGTTGATCCGCCGTCCTATCGAGCAATTCCCCATTCCCGACTGGACCCCTCCGGCCGTGACCGAACCGGCTGACCCGCGTGAAGAACGCGATCTGCGCAATAGCCTGGGGCGCGGCCGTGGCGGCCCGGCTCCGCGCCGCAGCCAGCCCGGCCAGCGCTCTGGCGACAGCCGTCCGCGCAGCGCAGGCCCTGGCGGCAATGCCCGTTCCGGCGGCGGCAATCGCAGCAGTTCGGGTGTGCGGCGCTCAGGCAACGACCGGGGCGGCAAGGCTTAACCCCGGCAGGCCGACCGCTTACAATTCCGCTTTCTTTCCGCGCGCCTGAACCGCCATGACTTTCTCCACCTGGCTTGCCTTTTTTGCCGCGTCCTGGGCGATTTCCTTTTCGCCCGGTGCCGGTGCCATTTGCGCCATGTCCTCCGGACTGCGCTATGGCTTCGCGCGCGCCTGGTGGAGCACACTGGGGCTGATTCTCGGCATCATGCTGCAAATCGCCATTGTCGGCATCGGTTTGGGCGCGCTGCTGGCCACCTCGGAATTGGGCTTTGCCATCGTGAAATGGCTGGGCGTGGCCTACCTGATCTATCTGGGCTGGAAGCAGATCCGCACCGATGCCGCACCGGTCGATGCCTCAGGCAGCCAGCCCCGCATCAGCGCCTCCGTCCGTGAGCTGGTGATGCGGGGCTTTTTCATTAATGCCAGCAATCCCAAAGGCACGGTGTTCCTGCTGGCCGTCGTGCCGCAGTTCCTCGATGCCAGCCGCCCGCTGCTGTCGCAATACAGCGCCATTGCCGGCACCATGGCGTTCACCGACCTGGTTGCCATGTCTTGCTACAGCCTGCTGGCGACCCGGGTCCTGAGCCTGCTGCGCAGTCCGCGCCACATCCGCTGGATGAACCGTACCTTCGGCGGGCTTTTCATTCTCGCCGGCGTCGTGCTTGCCGGCTTCCGCCGCCACTAACCCCTTACCATGACGCTGGCGGCCCGGCCCTGACGGGCGGCGCCGCCAGCGCAGAACCTGTCATCCGCCATGTCGATTTCCTCCGAAGTTTCCCGGCGCCGCACCTTCGCCATCATTTCCCACCCTGACGCCGGTAAAACCACCATTACGGAAAAGCTGCTGCTGTTCACGGGCGCAATCCAGATCGCGGGCAGCGTCAAGGCGCGCAAGGCCTCCCGCCACGCCTCGTCGGACTGGATGGAAATCGAAAAACAACGCGGCATTTCCGTCGCCTCATCGGTCATGCAGACCGAATACCGCGACTACGTCATCAATCTGCTCGACACCCCGGGCCACCAGGACTTCTCCGAAGATACCTACCGGGTGCTGACCGCGGTTGACGCCGCCCTGATGGTGATTGACGCCGCCAACGGCATCGAACCCCAGACCATCCGTCTGCTGCAGGTCTGCCGCGCGCGCAACACGCCCATCATCACCTTCATCAACAAGCTGGACCGCGAAGTCCAGGAGCCGCTGGACCTGCTTTCGGAAATCGAAGAGCACCTGGGCATGGATGCTGTGCCCTTTTCCTGGCCAGTCGGCATGGGCAAGCAGTTCAAGGGGGTCTTCGACATCCGCAATAACCGCATGCGCGTGTTCCAGCCGGGCCAGGAGCGCCTGCCCAGCGATGACGAAATCATCGAAGGCCTGGACAACCCTGCCATCGCCAGCCGCTTCGGCGACAACTACGATAAGGCGCACGGCGAGATCGAACTCATCCGCGAAGCCGCCCCCGCCTTCGACCGCGAAGCCTTCCTGTCCGGCCGCCAGACACCTGTCCTGTTCGGCTCGGCCATCAATAACTTCGGGGTGCAGGAAGTGCTGGATACGCTGGTGGACCTGGCGCCCTCGCCCGGACCGCGCCCCGCCGTCGAACGGGAAGTCCGCCCGGACGAGCCGAAGTTCAGCGGCATGGTCTTCAAGGTGCAGGCCAATATGGACCCAGCCCACCGCGACCGCATTGCCTTCATCCGTGTCAGCTCCGGGAAATTCACACGCGGCATGCGTCTGAAGGTCAGCCGCACGAACAAGGAAATCCGCCCCAACAACGTCGTCTCCTTCCTGTCCCAGCGCCGCGATCTGGTGGAAGAGGCCTATGCTGGCGACGTCATCGGGATTCCCAACCACGGCGTGCTGCAACTTGGCGACGTCCTGACTGAAGGCGAAACCCTGCATTTCACCGGCCTGCCATTCTTTGCCCCCGAGCTGTTCCAGCAAGTGGAAGTCAAAGACCCGCTGCGGGTGAAGCAATTGCGCACTGGCCTGGTCCAGCTGGGTGAAGAAGGCGCCATTCAGGTGTTCCGCCCGATTGCCGCTGGCGGCGCGATGCTGCTGGGCGCCGTGGGCCAATTGCAGTTCGAAGTGGTCATGCACCGCCTCAAAACCGAGTACGGCGCCGAAGCGCGCATGATGCCGTCGCGCTATACCATGGCACGCTGGATAACTTCCGAGAATCCGCGGGCATTACAAAAATTCATGGATGCCAATGCCGCCCATATCGCCTATGATGTGGTCGATGCTCCGGCATTCCTGGCCACATCCGGCGCGGCTCTACGGGTTGCGCAGGACCTTTATCCCGACGTCCAGTTCCACGCCATGCGTGAACATGGAGGCCACGTTTTCAGTAAAACGCCCTGACGGCGCACGTATGGAAATCAACAACAACGAGCAACGTTCATGTCCTGGCGATCTATTCTGATCATCCTCGTCCTGCTGTTTGGCGCCGCCGGCATTTCCGGCATGCAGCTGGGCGACTGGCTGGTATCACGCGCACCCACCACATCCCCGCCGCCCCATGCGGCGGGGCAAGACGCCGATAGCGTGCTGGATGCCGATGGGCGCCCCTATGTAGCACAACCGCCACAGCCCCGCCTGAACGGCACCTTGGGCGTTCCCGAGCCGCATCGGGCCGAGTGGAACATCCCCATGGTGTCCGTGCTCGATAAGGTCAAAGACCCCAATGTGCTGGTGTCCCGCGCCAAGGCCACGCCGGAAAGCATGCGCCTCGCCAACCGCGGCAATGCCGCTGCGGCCGCCAACGCCAGACCTGATGACCTCCCGCCGCCCCCTGCCGATATCCGCGATATCAGAGAACTGCGGGCAGCACTTGCCGATGATCCCGGCTACCCGACGGCACCTCCCCCCCAGGCTTCGCGCACTGGCGGCGGTGACTGGCAATCCGCGCTGCGCCGTGAACTGCAAGTCTGTGCCGACACCATGGGCTTTTTCGAACGCCCCAGCTGCGCCTGGGCGGCGCGCCGCAAATATTGCGAACCCAATAACGCCTGGGGCACCTCACGCGATTGCCCGGAACGCCGCTAAACCGGCGCATCGGGCGGCCATGGCATAGAGGCCGCCCATAGAGTCCCAAAAAAAACACCACGGCGGCCCTGAGGCCGCCGTGGTGTTTTAAGGGCACAGAACAATGGCCGCGGCCATCAGTCCTCTTCGTGCATCTGGTGCTGCAGATAGTTTTGCAGGCCCACCTGTTCAACCAGGCCAATCTGGGTTTCCAGCCAGTCGATGTGCTCTTCGGTATCGTCCAGCACCCGGCGGAACAGATCGCGCGTCACATAGTCCTGCACCGATTCACAGTAGGCAATGGCTTCGAGCAGCGTGGCGTGCGCCCCGCGTTCGAGCGTCAGATCACAGGACAGGATTTCCGGCACATCCTCACCGATACGCAGCTTGTGCAGATCCTGCAGGTTCGGCAGCCCGCCAAGCATGAAAATACGCTCCATCAGCTTGTCCGCGTGCTTCATTTCGCTGATGGACTCATCGTACTCATACTTGCCCAAACGGTTCAGGCCCCAGTGGCGCAGCATGCGCGCATGCAGGAAGTACTGGTTAATGGCCGTCAGCTCATTGGTCAGTTGCGCATTCAAATACTTGATAACCTGTCTATCACCTTTCATGATCGGCTCCGGCTTTATAGGGTTCTTGGAAGGCAGCGGCCCGGCATGCTGGCAGGCGCAACATCCGCATGGCAGCCATGCGAAACAGTGCAGGAAATCCGGCGCAAACGCCCGCAGGACAGCCGGGCCAGCCGCTGTAAACCCGATCAGGCTAGCATCCATGCGGGTAAAAGCCCATGGCGGCCATGCATCTGGTAAACCGCGGCGCAACCCATGACAGGAAAGCTCTGGCGAATGAGAATGCGTCTGCAACTGCAAAATGCCGCCAGGCGAACCCAAGCGTGGCGCGGCGCCGGGAACGCAAATTGCATGAAAACCATTTGATTTTCATGCAAAAAACCAGAGAAAAGAGGGAATTTGCCAGGGCTGGCGGTGTCGGCCAAATGAGAATGGCCTATGCCTGATGTTGTTTAAATCAGACAAATCAGAAACCCGGCCATGCAAGCCGGGCGAGGTGAGGCAAGCCTGTCAGGCCGCGACTTCCGGCACTCCAGCCGGCGGGATGGGCTGCGCCGCGCCGACCGGCAACGCGACCGTCGCCACGGTGTGGCATGCGCCGCCAGGCAAATAGGAGCAAGCGCTCTCAGCGCAACGGCCACAGCAACTGGCCACGCCAAGCTCATATTGGAGATCATCGAGCGTCGCGGCGCCGGAATCGACGCAGGCGCGAACCTGGCGCTCAGTGACAGCGTTACAAATACAAATGTACATGAGACTAATTATCGGGAAAGTCCATGTCATATGCAAGTGGATTTCCCCTATAAAAACACCGGGTTTTCCCGACGCCCCAGGCGGCTGCGCGGCAGGCTGGGCGCGGCCTGGCAGACAGAAGCAGCGCTTCCTAGCGCGTGCGCCGGTAAGGCCCGGGGCCGTGCGGCAGGTAGCGCCAGAACACGGCTGCGGCAGCCAAACCCAAAGCTCCGACGGTGAACGTGCCCACGGCCAGCGAAATGGCGCCTGTCAGCGCGGACAACAGCAGCGGGCCGGCGCTGGAACCGACATCGGAAACCAGCCGCCATAGCCCCAGGAAGTGATGCCGCCCTTGCGCCGGCGCCGCATCGGCCGCCAGCGTCATGATGATGCCCGAGCTGATGCCATTGCCAAACCCCAGCATCAGGGCTGCCGCCATAAATGAAATCACGCCTGAGGCGAAAGGCATCAGCATCAGGCTGGCGCCCATCAAAATGACCGAAGGCACAGCCACCCACACGCGGCCGTGCCGGTCCATGACCTTGCCCGCATGATAGAAAACCGCCATATCCAGGGCCGCCACCAGGCCGTAAATCACGGAAATGGCGACGGAATCCAGGCCCAGCTGCTCCGCCCACAAGGGCAGCACGACCTGGCGTGTAGCGCGCAGCACGCTGATCAGCAGCACGCCAATACCCAGGGTCAGGAACACACTGGCATGCGAACGCGCAATGGACGCCAGCGACACCTTGCCCCCGCCTACCGTCGCCAAGGGCGCGGGCAGTTCCAGCTCCGGCACTTTGTAGGCCAGCACGCCGGCGCCCAGCATGGCGATCAATGCCAATAGATAGGCCCCAGGCAAATCCATCAGCGCAATCAGGCCTGCCCCGGCAAACGGCCCCACGAACGCGCCTATGCGGGCGGTTCCGCCCAGCACGGACATGGCGCGGGCGCGCATTGCCAGCGGCACCGCCTGCACCAGATAGCTCTGCCTGGCCAGCTGAAACACCGAGGCCGCCGCGCCGACCAGCAACGTGGCCACGGCCAGCATCCAGACCGTATGCGCCACCATGGCAATCAACATGGCCACGGCGCTCAGCAGCGATGCCCCGACCATGGCGCGCCGCTCGCCATAACGATTGACCAGCAGTGCCGCGGGAATATTGCTCACCAGCGAGCCCAGGCCGATCAAGGCAGCCACCAGCCCTGCCACGGCATAGGACGCCCCCAGCCCGCGCACGCTCAATGCGATCACCGGCGTCACGGCTCCAATGCCAACACCGAACAAGACGGACGGCCCGTAGGCCGCCACTGCAATCTTGCGCAAACTGAAAGAAGAATCGTCCATGTGCCAGCTATTACCCTCGGGCGTTAACAATCATCCATACGCAACAAGGCCATGGCTTTACGCTGCGAGGCCGTCGGCACCCGCATCCCTTCCCGGTATTTTGCCACTGTCCGGCGCGCCAGCTCCACACCCCGCTCGGCCAGCTTGTTCATCAGCTGGCTGTCGGACAGGGGCTTGCGCGGGTCTTCCTGTTCCAGCATCTCGCGCATCATCGCCTGGATGGAAGCGGCTGACGCCGACTCGCCGTCGGCCGCAGGCACGGCAGTACTGAAGAAGCGCTTGAGTTCCAGCGTGCCATGCGGCGTGGCCATATACTTGCCCGCCGTCGCCCGTGACACCGTGGACTCATGCAGGCCCAGGGCTTCCGCAATTTCGCGCAGCACCATGGGCCGCAAAGCCACCATGCCCGAATCAAAAAAGGCCTGCTGGCGCGCCACGATTTCGGCAGCGACCCGCAACAGGGTTTCGAAACGCTGCGCCACCTGACGAATCAGCCAGCGGGCCTGCTGCACATGGGCCTGCAAACCTTCATAGCTGCCCCGCGGCTCCTGGCCCAGGGCCTGCACATAGGCATCATTTACGCTCAAGCGCGGCATCAGCTCGCCATTGAGCCGGGCGCGCCAGGTTTTGCCGCTACGGTATGCAATCACATCCGGCACGGCGTAATCCGCCACCGGCACTGTCCACGCCCGGCCTGGATACGGATCCAGCCGCCGGATCAAGGCATGCGCCAAACGCACCTCGGCCGGTGAACACTTAAGTTCTTCGCACAGATAGGCCAAGCGGCCAGCCGCCAGAGCCTCCAGGTGCCTGTCGCACAAGCGGCGCGCCACGGCCACAATGGCAGGGTCACGCGCTTCGGGCCAGATCGCCGGGTCCGGCCTGCGCAATTGCAGCAGCAGGCACTCCTTCATGTTCCGCGCCGCAATCCCTGCCGGCTCCATGTTCTGCAGCAAGGCCAAGGCCGCATCCAGCTCGCCCTGCTCCACCTCCAGCGATACCGGCAGATACGCCAGGATGTCTTCAAAACTGGCGGCCAGGTAGCCGTTGTCATCCAGCTCGTCGATCAGAACTGTTATCAGCGCCACATCACGGCGGCTGGCACGGGTACAGGTGATCTGGGCCAGCAGATGCTCGCGCAACGAAGGCGTGGCTGCCGCTTCGGGAAAAAAATCATCATCCCCATCGTGCCGCGTGCCCGAAGCGCCGGAAAAGAGCTCGTCCGGCGCCTCGCCTTCGCTGGCGGGTTCCGGCGCTTCCAATTCCAGCACTGGGTTTTCATTCAGTACCTGCGCGATTTCCTGCTGCAAATCCAGCGACGACAGTTGCAAGAGGCGCAAGGCCTGTTGCAACTGTGGCGTCAGCACCAACTGCTGACTTTGGCGAATTTCCAGCGCGGGTCGTATCATGGGAACCATATTTTGCACCATAAGACCCGCCATGACTGCATCCAGCCAATATGATCTACAAGTGTTGAATAATTATCTGCGCGCCAAAGCACAGCCTGCGCTACTGCGCGATGGAGGAATAATCGTTGTTGCCGCCCTGGCCTGGCTATGGGTTTGCTGGCAAGGCCTGTCATACGGCCTGGCCCAGCGTTATGAGTTTCTTGCCAAGTTCAGCGCCAATGCTCAGGATATGGCTTTGCGCAGCGGCCCCTATGTCTGGTGGACGCTGGCAGCATTGTTGAGCCTGGGAGTCTTGTCCCTGCTGCGCGCCTGGGCGCGTGAGAAAATCAACCGTCATTGGGAAAAAATTGTACCGCCAGGCGAATTGGCGCCCTTATGCCGCGACCTGTCCAGCGATGGCCGCGCAGTCCTGGACTGGGTTTGGCAAGACAGGGATATGCCACTGGCATTGGGCGACCTGAAACGCACCGTCGCGGAATTGGCCAGCGGCAGAATTGAAAAATTCCATATTGCCCGGGAACAGAGCGCTACCTTGGCCGCCGCAATGAAACCGGCAGTCGAACCGGCGGCCGCCACGCCCGCCAATCTGAGTTCGCCATTCAAACCGCAGCGGCAGGAACCGCGTCTGCAAACAGAATGACAACCCGCCGGCATTTTCCGCATTACCCGGGCGCATTGCCCGGATAATGCGGGAACCGGCACAGGATCAGGCCGCGCTCGCGACTGAAACTGGCTGGCGCGCGCGAATCAGTGCGAATGCGCAGCGGTGCGCCACATCGGCAGCCGCAGGCTCGCGATGAATCGCCATTGCCGCCATTGCGCCTTCATAACAAAGCGTCAATTCGTTTGCCAGCGCCTCGGCATCATCCGTCAGGCTGACAACCAATTCCGTAAACATCTGCTGCAACCAGCTGCGGTACTCACGCGCCACCGCCAGCACAGGCGCGCAGCCTTCATTTTCCGCCACGGCCAGCAGAAAGGCACAGCCCCGGTATTCCGTGCGCGCGCCCATTTCCTGCAGAATGCGGTAGGGCAACACGGCTTTTTCTGCCGGATCCTGCTGCTCGTTTTCCAGCACATGCTCACGCAGATATTGCGTAATCCTTTCGTACCGATCCCTCAGATACGCAACCACCAATGCTTCCTTGGTCGCGAAATGCCGGTACAACGTCGCCTTGGCAATACCTGCCTCGGCAATGATGCGATCCACGCCCACGGCCCGAATGCCCTCGGCATAAAACAAACTGCCCGCGACTTCAATAATGTGTGCGCGCATATCCATATCAGATCCCCTACGGCCAACTTCGAAATGACTACGGTCATCTCTCAGGCCAGACAACAAAGTCCAACGCGAATGGCAAACATTGAACATACCCTGCCTAACAGAGTACGGCTGTCACTACCGTTCACAGGTTCAATGCTATCAAATAATAATTCGCCTGGTTTTAACACCAATGCATTAGATCGCATCATGCCGCATAGCAAAAGAAATTCCAACCCCTACGAAAGGCGAAGCTCCCGGGGATTTTTCATAGAATTTCAGAAAATTCACGAACCTAGACGGACAACAACCGGATAATTACGCATATTTTCCATCATTTGTAATCCGCAACGCCAATATCCGGATTTACCCCAAAAAAACCGACATTATTTGAAGCTGAAAAATCAGCATTTTTGCCATACCCAGCCATGTCAATCCCGAAACCAAGGTATTCACCAATGGCAGGCGCGGCGTGCTGCTATCACACTTATTTGCTTCTCCCTGCCAATCGCTGGCCAATTAGTCCTACAAATAGCCCGGCGGAGATAGGTTCATTTACGTTGTTGTAACAGTTCAATCCCTGCTCGCAGATCGTGCAGGCGCAGATCACAATGCCGATCTCATTACAGTTTTTTTTAATAAACGGCCATTTATTTTCTTATATCTGAAATAACCGATAATCCCTCTATCAGTTCAAAACCTGAATACAACTCACAGGTCAACCTTGCCAGTTATGGCAATACAAAATGGCCCGCCCCCCAGGCCTTGCAAGCGGCGGCTGCCATGGCCTGGTTGTCAGAAGCCGACACCGCCGCGCCCAAACTCAAATGGGAATCGCCCGGCGGCATGTATACATTGACTTTTCATACCAGACATGTTGGACTATAGGAACTATGGCCAATCTGTCGAACCCCTCTCTCGACTTCCACGCAAGCATTTCTGCTCTGCGCGCTGGCCTGCGCCTGTCTATTGGCGCCTCCATTGCCTCGCTGCAAATTCAATCGCTACTACTACCGATCGGTTGCCGAGCCTAGTGCTCAGTGGCAGTTCGGCAGCCTGTCGCCACGCCTATACCCGTTCCCCGTTCAATGCCGCCGGCAAAACCGGCACCCATGACCCCGGTCATGGGCGGGAGCCAGGCCGTGATTCAAATACCCCCAGCGGCTGACTCCTTGATCCAAAGGTGCATCATGCTTGCCAATCCTTCTACCAAGTACCGTCCCTTCGTCCCGTTTACGCGTGATTTTTCCGAGCGCACCTGGCCCAGCCGCCGCATCGAGCAAGCACCGATCTGGATGAGTACCGACCTGCGAGACGGCAACCAGGCCCTGATCGAACCCATGAGCGTGGAACGCAAGCTGCGGTTCTTCGACCAGCTCATCAAAATTGGTTTCAAGGAAATCGAAGTCGGCTTTCCGTCCGCGTCGCAAACCGATTTCGACTTCGTGCGCAAGCTCATCGACGAAAAGCGTATCCCGGACGATGTGCGCATCATCGTTCTGACCCAATCGCGCCAGGATCTGATCGAACGCACGGCCGAAGCCGCTGCGGGCGCCAAACAGGCCATCATTCACCTGTATAACGCCTGCGCACCGGCCTTCCGCAAAATCGTCTTCAAGATGTCGCCCGAAGAAGTGCGCGACCTCGCCGTGCGCGGCACGCAATGGGTCATGGAAGCCCAGGCCAAGCATCCCCAGACCCAGTGGGGCTACGAATACTCGCCCGAAGTCTTCAGCACGACCGAGCCCGAAGTAGCACTGATGGTGGCCGATGCCGTGGCGCGCACCTGGGATGCCACCCCCGCGAAGAAGCTGATCCTGAACCTGCCCGCGACGGTTGAAGCGACCACGCCCAATCTGTACGCCGACCAGATCGAATGGATGCACCGCAACCTGGAACGCCGCGACAGCATCGTGCTGAGCGTCCACCCGCACAACGACCGCGGCACGGCAGTGGCCGCCGCCGAATTTGCCGTGATGGCTGGCGCCGACCGCATCGAAGGCTGCCTGTTCGGCAGCGGTGAGCGTACCGGCAACGTCGATCTGGTGACGCTCGCGCTGAATCTGTATTCCCAAGGCGTGCATCCGGGCCTGGACTTCTCCGATATTGATGAAGTCCGCCGCTGTGCCGAATACTGCAATCAATTGCCGGTACACCCGCGCCACCCCTATGCGGGCGACCTCGTCTTCACGGCCTTTTCAGGTTCACACCAGGACGCCATCAAGAAGGGCTTTGCCGTCCAGCAAGCCGATGCGCTCTGGGAAGTACCCTACCTGCCTATCGACCCGGCCGACGTTGGCCGCAGCTACGACGCGATCATTCGGGTCAACAGCCAATCGGGCAAGGGCGGTGTTTCCTACCTGCTGGAAAACGACCACGGCCTGGTATTGCCGCGCCGCCTGCAGATCGAATTCAGCCGCGCCATCCAGCATGTGACCGACACGACCGGCAAGGAAGTGACGGCGGAAGACGTGTATGACGTGTTCAGCCGGGAATACCTGGACCGCACCAAGCCCTGGCAGCTCGTGCGCCACCGCATCGAAGGCGATCCGACCCAGGAAGAAAAGCGCCACTTCCGCGTGGAAGCCGTGCTGGAACATGATGGCGAAACGCGCACCGTGAGCGGCGAAGGCGAAGGCGCCATCACCGCCTTTGTGGCCGCGCTGGGCCTGCCGGTGCGCATCATGGACTACCACGAACACGCCATCGGCACCGGCACGGATACCCGCGCCGCCTGCTATGTGGAAGTGCGTCTGGGCGAATCGCAAACCCGCTTCGGCGTCGGCATTCACCGTGACATCGTGACGGCCTCGTTCCT
This sequence comes from Kerstersia sp., assembly GCF_052103615.1. Classification (NCBI taxonomy): domain Bacteria; kingdom Pseudomonadati; phylum Pseudomonadota; class Betaproteobacteria; order Burkholderiales; family Alcaligenaceae; genus Kerstersia; species Kerstersia sp. Next base: position 63,154 of record NZ_JBQEKA010000003.1, read on the forward strand.
GGCCGTGCTGGGCGCGGTCAATCGCCACCTGTCGGAAAACCCTGAGCTCGCCGCCACCGCCAACGCGAACTGAGCCAGCCCCTGATTTCCTTGGAAGACTGAAGGGCGGCCACCGCCGCCCGCCGGAGCCCTGGTGCTAACCGCGCCAGATCCGCTCCTTGCGCGCAAACCTGGCGGCAGCCAGGCGCGCGGCGGCCTGCCGGCCTATTCCGGCAAGCCGACCGGCACCGGCCACAAGCCAGCCACCGGCACGGAGAAACCTGCTTCACCCTCTATCCTGGCACGGCGCCAGGCGCCAGCCCGCGCCATGCGGGCCATCACAGTACCGTAGCGGTGCCATGCGGCGCCAGACGCGATGCCGGTCAGGCATCAATCCTGCGGCAAGCCTGCCGTGCGCCTATCCAGCGCGTGGCACAGCGCGAATTGCTCCGGCTCCCCATCCTTCCAGGCGTCCCCCAACTTTGCCACCGCATAGCGGGCAGCAGCGGCCAGGGCCTCCGGCGCCACCGCTTCAATCACCAGCAGAGCATCGAACGCGCCGTCATTGCCGCCGCGCATGGCCTTTTCCTCGGTCGGCACATTCGTGACGTCCGGATCGACCTGCATGATCCAGGCCGCGCTTATGGCGTCCATCGCCACCAGCTCGTTGACCAGCACATGCGGGTTCACCGTCAGGGCCGGCAGCGTGAAACGCATGGGGCTGATGACGCCACCGCGCCCCTGGCCGGCATGCACCAGCACCCGGCCGCCGCCCCGGCGGAAATTGCCCAGGGTAGGCATCACGCGTTGTGACCAGGGGGTAGGAGCGTTCTGGCGCGCCATATAGGATGGCCCGGCCAGCACATCGGGCGCTTGCAGCTCATACAACACACAGTAGCGCCGCAAACCGGCATCCAGACAACGGAACAGACGCCCGGCAATAAAGCCGTCCACGCCCACCCGCTCGGCCATGTGTTCGCGCGTCAGCCAATGGCGGTAGTCTGTTTCCGTTTGCGCCGCCAGATCACTCCAGATGGCCAGCACGCCCTGGGTACGTTGATTCATGTATTGTCTCCATGGATAGTCGGCGGCCACAGCGGCCCGCCGTTTTTTTTATTCCCTGAAATCATAGGCTACCCCCAGGGCCATGGACAGGCACGGGCCGCTGCCCGTGCCTGAAGACTCCCATGAATTGCACCCGAAACCCGCGCCTTAACGGCAGCGGATCCGCCGCCACAGCGGGCCAATCACCGGCAGCAGCAGCATGATGACTGCCAGCGTCATGATGCTGCCCGCCAGCGGATTCGACCAGAACACCCCCAGAGAGCCGTCCGACAGCAACATGGATTGGCGGAAGGCATCTTCGGACTTATCGCCAAGAATCATCGCCAGCACCAGGGGCGCCAGGGGGAAGTCCAGTTTCTTGAACACATAGCCCACGACACTGAAGATCAACAGCAGCCAGAGATCGAACGGCGCCGAAGCCACGGTATAGGCGCCCGTCACGCAGACAATCACGATCACCGGCCCGATCACGGCAAATGGAATCCGCAGGATGGCGGCAAAAATCGGAACGGTCAGCAAGGCAGTGAACACGGCGACCACATTGCCCAGATACATGGATGCAATCAGCCCCCAGACAAAGTCCGGCTGCTCGGCAAAGAGCGTCGGCCCTGGCGTCAGCCCCCAGATCAGCAGGCCGCCCATCATCACGGCGGCTGTCGCCGAGCCGGGGATGCCCAGCGCCAGCATGGGCAGCATCGCGCTGCTGCCCGCCGCGTGATCGGCGGTTTCCGGCGCAATCACGCCTTCCGGCTCGCCCTTGCCGAAGTTATCCCCCCGGCGGGACAGACGCTTGGCAATGCCGTAACTCATGAACGAGGCCGCCGTGGGACCGCCAGGCGTCACCCCCATCCAGCAGCCAATCACGATGGAGCGCACATAGACCACCGCATAGCGCGGCAACTGCAGCACGGTGGACAGAATGGCCCGCATACTGAGGCGTGACGCCACGCCATTGAAGCGCAAGCCCTCTTCCATCGTCAGCAATAGCTCGCCAATCCCGAAGATACCGATCACTGCCACCAGGAAGCTGATGCCGCGCACCAGTTCATCCGTTCCGAAAGTCAGCCGCATGGCACCGGAAATCGTATCCATGCCGACAGTCGCGCACGCCAGGCCAATACCGATGGACAAGAGCGTTTTGGCCGGCGCCGCCCCGCTCAGGCCAACAAAGCTGGCGAATGCGAGCAGATAGACGGCAAAGTATTCCACCGGTGAAAACTGCATGGCGAAGCTGGCGACCCAGCCCGATACCAAGGTAATCAGAATCACCCCGGCCAGCGCCCCGATCCCGGCCGAGCAGAACGCAAAGGTCAGCGCCTGCGCCGCTTTGCCCTGCTTGGCCATGGGGTAGCCGTCGAAGGTGGTGGCTACCGATGACGGTTCCCCCGGAATATTGAACAGGATAGAGGTCGTGGAACCGCCAAACAACGCGCCCCAATACATGCTGGTCAGCAGGATGATGGCGGAAATGGGCTCCATGGTGAAGGTCAGCGGCAACAGCAGCGTCACGCCATTGGGCGCCCCCAGGCCTGGCAACACCCCGACCAGAATGCCCAGCAGCACGCCTGCCAACATCAGCAGGACGTGGTAGCCGCTCAGGGCGATACCGAAGCCATGCAACAGGTAATCAAAGTTACTCATCGAGATTCCTCAATACACGCCCAGCCAGTCTTCCAGCGGCCCTTTGAGCAGCGCCATTTGAAAACCGATCTCGAAAACAAAGAAAAACGCCAGGGCCACGCCTATCCCGACGGCATAGGAACGCCAAGGCCCATAGCCGCCCTGGCGCCACATCACGGTGCCCAGATAAAGCGCCGAGCCGACGTACAGGCCCAGCACCAGTGACAAGGCCACATAGGCCACGACCGGCAGAAAGAAGGACAGCATCCGGCGGCCTTGCGAGCGCATCAGCCAGACCTCGTTCTGCCCGGCCGGACGGCGCCAGCCCTGCCAGGTCATCCAGAGCGCGGCCAGCACGATGACCCCGCCCACATAAAAGGGAAAGGCGCCGGCCGCCGGGCCGAAATCCGTCCAGCCGATTTCATTTTCCAGCGCGCCAAACATGACCAGCAATCCGAAAATCGCTGCGCTCAGGCCAGTGAAGCACTCCGCCTGGCGGCGGGTAAGCCAGGGGCGGTCGCCCGCCTCCCCGCTGCCGGCCGCCGGTGTATGTTCTGTTTGCATAATGTTTGTCCAGAGAGACACAAGACCAGCGGCCCTGCTTACTTGACGAGCCAGCCTTGATTCTCGAACACGCGGTGCGCCATCGCGGCATCAGCGGCGATCAGCTCGTCAAGCTCGCTGCCCGTGGCAAACACATCAGACTGCGCGGTATTGGCCAGGTACTGGCGCCATTCATCGGTATCGCGCACCTTGGCCAGCAAGTCGAGATAAAACGCCACAACCTCCGGCTGGACATTGCCCGGCGCAAACACCGTGCGCGGCAACACATAATCCTGCACCGGCAAACCCTGGGAAACGCAGGTCGGGATATCGGCCAGCGACATCTCGCCTGCGACCTTGCGTTCATCCTCCAGCGGTTTGGCCGAGAACACGCACAGCGGACGCACGCCGCCCGCCTTCCATTGCCCCATGTTTTCGCTGGGATTATTGGTGTTCGCGTCCAGATGGCTGCCTGCCAGCTGCACCCCGGCCTCGCTGCCGCTCTTGAACGGCACATAGGTGAACTGGCCGCCGCTGGCCTCATTGATCAGTTCGGTCAGGATATGGTCGCCATCCTTGGACTGCGTCCCGCCAAGCTTGAGTTGCCGCGGCGTTTCACGCGTCGCCGCCAGCAAGGATTCCACCGTCTTGTACGGTGAAGCCTCTGGCACCCACAGCACGAAATCATCGCCTGCCATCACCGCCAGCGGCGTCAGATCATTCATGCCATACGCCACCTTGGCTTTCATCGGCAAAAGCCAGGCATTGTTATTGCCGAACAGCAATTTATGGGCATCGCCCCGGGAAGCGCGCCCGGCCATGAAGGTTTCGGCACCCGCGCCGCCCCCCTTGTTGCTGACCACGACAGGCACCTTCAGCAGCTTGTGTTTCTCCGCGATGGACTGCACCACGCGCGCGAACTGGTCGGAACCGCCGCCAGGCCCGGCCGACACCACGAATTCGATAGGCCTGGAAGGCGCCCAGCCGGCATCTGCCGCCAGCACCGGCGCTTGCGCCGCCAGCATGGCCGCAGCGGCCCACATACCCATATATTTGGTTTTCATTGTTTGTCTCCTCGGTGTTATTGGTAGTTTTAATAATTAAGGCGGCCTTCAGCCTTTGCCCTTGCCTCGTGAAGCCGGGCGCTTGCCAATCTCGCGCACGGCATCCACGTCCAGCTCATAGCCCAGGCCAGGCTGCACAGGCAGCACCAGCTGGTCAACGTTGCGTTCCGGCAGATTCCTGAAGAGCTGGTGACACATCGAAACCGACACCAGGTGCCACTCCACCAGCCCGCCATTGGCCAAACCGGCATGCAAATGCATGTTGTGGAAAGGGAAAGCGCCGCCGTTGTCGATGGCAATACCGTGCGCCTGGGCCAGGGCTGCCGCCTTGACGCCTGCGCTATAGCCGCCACCGATGCAAACATTGGGCTGCAGAATGTCCAGTGCGCCGGCCGCCAGCATGTCGCGGTAACGGAACAACTGGCCTTCGTTCTGCCCCGCCGCAACCGGCATGGGCGCCTGGCGGCGGAAATCAGCCAGACGCTGCACGTCATTGCCGCGCAATGGCTCTTCGAAAAAGCCGATATCGCAATCCGCAACGCGCTGCGCCAAACGCAAGGCATGGAAAGCATCCAGGCTGCAATTAGCGTCGATATAAAGCTCCACCTCCGCCCCGACCGCCTCACGCACGGCGCGGATGCGCCGCTCGTCCTCGGCAATCACCGCGTCCAGCGGCCGCGGCTCATCACGCCGCGCCAGGGCATGCTGGCCCACCACCATTTTCAGGCGCCGATGACCCAGCCCAGCCAGATGGCGCGCCGTCTCCGCCAGTTCGTCACGATCCAGAACGCCAAAACCGAAGGTGGTATAGGTCGTGACCGCCGGCCTGGCGCCGCCAAGCAGACGCCATACCGGCTGCCCCAAACGCTTGCCTGCGATATCCCACAGCGCGATATCCACCGCCGATATCGCATGGCTGGCATAACCCGTCTGGCCGCGCGGCGACAACAGCCAATACAGCGCTTCGGCAATATGCTCACGCGCCATGGCATCTTTGCCCAGCAGGTTGGGCGCCACCACTTCATTGAGCGCCGCCGCCACGATCTCTTCATCGGTAATCGCCGTGAAACCGTGCCCCAGCAAGCCATCTGCCGTTTCGATTTCCAGCACCAGCCCGGACAAGCGCGCCGGTTTGGAAACCGGGCCGATATCCAGGCTGCAATCCACATAGACCGGGGTGGCCTGCACTCTGGCAATGCTATCGCGTCGATAGGACGCAGCTGCTTCCACTGCCGTATTCATTCTGTCTGTCTCCTGATGATGATGAATCCCGATATCTGCCATTTATCCGGCGCGCCAGCCTGTGGCCAGCGCACCGGGCAAACGGCAGGCAGGGCAGCCGGGCGGCACCCGCCCGCCACCGTGCCTGGCGGACGCCGGGCTGATAACGCTGAAATCTGGATAAAACGTCAGAGGGCCGTGTCTCTGGCCGGCAGACGCCGCTGCGGCAAGACAGCCGCCGGTGCCGGGCCGGCACGGCTGACGGAAAAAAGGCGCCTGTGCGGCTCGCACGGCAGATTGGGGTCATGCATGTTTGTCTCCCTGGCGAATCTCGGCGTTTCCTGAACCCCGGACTGCTCATGTTTTTTTATGCAAGGCCACACCAGCCGGCCTATCCTGCCTGGTCTGTCTTCAGACAAATCCATACAGGACAGTTCAGTCTATGCAGCGACCAATCATTATTCAATAGCATGAAGCTTATAAGCGATATTCGATTCACGCATAAAAATCCCTCTGCCAACCCTAGGCCCCACCTCCGCCAAACACGGGACAACAGACCGCCGGCCGCGCAGGATCATTAGAATTTCTATTGCGCCACAAATAAAATTATCTGTTCTTAATTAGTCACTTACGGCAAGATTCAGGCTTCATCACAGCGGAGATGCGCATGGCCTGGATACTTTTGATACTGGCTGGAATTCTGGAAGTGCTCTGGGCCTACACCATGAAGCAGTCCGATGGGTTCAGCCGTTTGAACTACTCGCTGGTGACGCTCGCCGCGATGATTGCCAGTTTCGGGCTGCTGGCGGTTGCCATGAAATCCTTGCCGCTAGGCACGGCCTATACGATCTGGACCGGCATCGGCGCCATTGGCGCTTTTATCGTCGGCATCTTCGTGCTGGGCGATACCGCCAGCCCGATGCGCATCTTGGCCGCCGTGCTGATCGTCAGCGGCCTGATACTGATGAAGATCTCTTCCAGCTAAGCGCCATGGGCCTGCCCTGACCTAGCATCTAGCATCTAGCACCTAGCACCCGGCACCTGGCACCTGGCACCTGGCACCTGGCACCCAGCACAGCACTGCGGGCGCCAGATGCAAAACAGCCCGGCCTGCCTGGCCGGGCTGTGTCAATGCTCGGGACATCGCGCCCGCTCAGGCAGCGGCCAGCCGCGTCTCCAATTGCGCCAAGGGCATCACTTCCGCGTATTTCTGCGCCATATCGAAGAGACTGGCATCGTGCGGCGCCAGGGCGCGGTCCCCCACGCAATCCGACACCACCACAGGCCGGAATCCCCAGCACATGGCATCGACCACGCTGGCCCGCACGCAGCCGCTGGTCACGCAGCCGCCTACCACCAGCGTGCGCACACCCTGCTGAGTCAGCCAGGGCGCCAGATCCGTAGCGAAAAAGGCCGAGGGCACATTCTTGCGTATCACCCGTTCCCCCGGCAGGGGCGCCAGCGCCGCGACGATCTGGCTCGCCGCTGAGGCCTCTTTCAGCTTCAGCATGCCGGGCACCTTGGCGGAAAAAATGTTGGCGTCGGCATCATCATCGGCATACACGATCCGGCTGTGCGCGACCGGCCAGCCCTGGCGGCGGGCCAAGGCCAGCAAAGCCACGCTGCGGTCGATGGCAGCGGGAATATTGCCGCCGCCAAACACCGCCGGGTCGGCAAAGCCATTGACGAAGTCGATCAACAGCAAACCCATGGGCGCGACCAGGTTCAGGCGTTCGCCAAAGCCCTGCCGGGCATACACCTCATCTGCGCCGCTCATGCCGCCTCCCGCGCCCCGCGCTCATATTTGAGCGTTTCTTCCACCACCTTGCCGGCATGCACCACACGCAGCTCATCGACATAGACATCGCAATTGCGCAAAGGCACGTCGATATGGCACGGCGTGGTCCGGCTGCCGCCTGCCTCGTTATTGGGCCCCAGAGAGAACAGGAAATTGCCATCGAAGGCCCGGGCATCCATGCCCAGCGTCGCCTCGCGGTCATACAGGCCCAGCGTGGACCACCAGGCCCGCTTTTGCATGCCCCAGCCGATGTGCGCAATGGCATAGGCTTCCGGGTCATTGAAGGAAGCCATATATTCGCGCAGCAAATCCGCATCGACACCGCCGTCGATACGCGTCACGAAACCGGCTTGCACGGTCAGCGTAATGGCCTCCTGGACATAACATTTCTGCGGCAGCAGGATATCCCCGCGGTCGATGACAATGCGGCCTTCAGTCTGCCCTTCGTTCGGCCAGGTAAAGGCAAAGCCGCTGGGCCAATGATCCCAGCGCCCCGGTTCATCGGCAAAGCCATATTCTGTCGCGACCGGATACTCGCCCAATGGCATGCGCACATCCGTGCCGGCGGGCGATGTCACGCGCATGCTGCGCCCGCCACGCAGGACCGCAGCCCCTGCATTGACACGGCGGTAATCCTCTTCATCGGGCACCATGCGCACCAGCACTTCGGGCGGCTCCACCGCCAGCAGAATCCGCGCGCCCGAGGCCAGGATTTCATGCTGCTCCGGCGAGAACAGCAAGGTCATCAGATCCAGCACCAGATCGCTGGCCTTGAGCGCCGCAATTGCCGCCGGATTGCCCGTCAGCGGGGTCGTGCCCAGGTAGGCCAGCGGATCGCGGCTCAGGGATTTCTCCGCATTCACCGGCGGCAGATACAGCCGGCTGCTCACTGCGCCCAGCAAGGCCAGTGCCGTCTCTGCCGTACGCAGGGTTTGCGGATGCGTGCCGTCACTGGTCAGCACCGTCACCATCGTCCCGGCCTTCACGCGGGACAAGGTCAATACACGGGTCCATGCCCGGATCAGATCGGAATCGCTCACAGCCATGTCATGCTCCTAGAAAAAATATCATCGTCCGCTCCTGTGCTGCAGCGGCCTCACCGGCATCCGGGCCCGCCATGGGCACGCTGCCTTGCCTGCGGCGCGCGCGGCGGTCAGCCCGCCATGGGCAGGAATTCGCGCAGCGCGGCAAAAAAACCGTCGTAGTCATCCCAGGGAATCATGTGCCCGGCGTTTTCTACCCGCGTCACGACCAGCCCGCTCACCAAGGCGCGCAACTCCGCTTCGTCATCGGCCTGAATCACCCCGCCGCGCCCGGCCACCACCAGTTGCGCCGGCACCCGGATGCCCGGCAGCACGGCATGAAAATCATCGCTCTGGAAACTGTGGAACGCCTGCACCACGGCATCCTCATCGCAGGTATGCAGCCACTCCCCGCGCAGCTGCAACTGCTCCTGCGTCCAGGTCGGGGAAAACTCGCGCAGCCGTTCCCAGGGCTGCCCTTCACGCATCAGGCGGATGGAATCCACATACCAGGGCAGCGCCGCCGGGTACGGCCGCCGGCCGGGGCCGGAGACCGGCGGATCGACCATCACCAGCCGGGAAGCCGCGCAATCCGGCCGCGCAGCAGCCAGCGCGCCGATGCGCGCCCCCATGGAGTGCCCCAGCAGGATGTAATCCTGCAAGCCCAGCGCCTGCGCCAGCGCCGCCACATCCGCGGCACAGCTCTCCATGCCGTAATCCATGCCTGGCACGGTTTCCGACAGACCGCGCCCCCGCACATCCAGGACATAAGTGTCGAAATCCTGCGCCAGGCGTTCCGCCACGAAGGCCCAGGTCACAGCCGGGCTGGTAATGCCCGGCACCAGCACCAGGGCCGGGCCTTTGCCGCCGAAACGCAGGTAATGCTGGCGTATGCCGTTGGCCCGCACATGGGCCCCGTACAACAAACGGCTCTGACTCATCTCATCCTCCTTCGCCCGCCACCGGGATGGCCAGGCAAGCATCCAATCAATACGCGCCAGACAGCAGCGCGCCCGCTCCCGGCACCACCGCTTCCAGCCCCAGCCCCTTGAGCATGGCGTAGGTCGTGGCGACCGCCGCTGTCAGCACCGGCTTGCCGGTCTGGGCCTCGACCGTGGCCACGGCAGGCAGCGACGGCATCTGGACGCAAGCCGACAGCACGATGGCATCGACCCCGCTAGTATCCATTTCCGCCACAATGCCGGGCAGGCGCGCCGGATCATGCCGGCCCACTTCCAGGTTGTCGGGAATCTCCAGCGCGCGCCATGTCGCCACTTCCACGCCTTCGTTCTCGATGTAATCCACGACCAGTTGCGTCAGCGGCACCATATAGGGCGCCACCAGCGCAATCCGGCGCGCGCCAATCACGCGCAGCGCATCCACCAGGGCGCCTGCGCTGGTAATCACCGGCGCCGTGCCGCCGTTGTCCGCCGTGCGCTGGCGCAGGCGGGCTTCGGATTGGCGGTGATACCCCTTGCCCGTCGCCATGATGGCCACCAGACAGGCATAGCCCAGGACATCCACCCTGGCATCGCTCAGTTCCAGCGCGCAGCGGTCCGATTCCTCGTCCATGGCGGCCAGCTCTTCCTTGGTGACTTTCTTCATGCGCATGCGCGCCGAATGGAAGGTGAAGCGCTCTGCCGGCCGCACCTGTTCGCGCAGGCGCAGCATGGCGGGGATCTCGGTTTCCATGGTGGTATTCGAACTCGGCACGATCTGGCCGATCCGGTATTGCTTGACTGACATGCGTTGCTCCTTTCAAAAGGAATGGGCGGGGCCTTCAGAATGCGGCGGGCATCAGGCCCGGCTCCGAAAACGATCCAGATACAGGGCAAGCAGAATCACCGCGCCCAGCACGATGTCCTGCAGATAGCCATCGACTTCAATCAGATTCATGCCGTTGGAGAGCACCGAGATGAACAGCGCGCCCATCACAGCATTGAGAACGCCGCCAACCCCGCCTTGCAGGCTGAGCCCGCCCACCACGGCCGCAGCGATGCTGGGCAGCAGCAGGCTGCTGCCCATGCCGGGTTCCCCGGAACCGGTACGCGCCGTCAGCATCAGCGCGCCGACCGCCGTCAGCAGGGCGGCATACAGATACACCCGCACGGTCGTACGGCGCACAGCGATACCCGCCACGGCCGTGGCCACCGGATTGCTGCCCACCAGCACAATGCTGCGCCCGAACACCGTGCGCCGCAGCATCCAGTGCGTGCCCAGGCACAGCGCGGCCGCAATCCAGACCGGTACCGCCAGCCCCAGCCAGCGCGCCTCGTACAGCACGATGCTGAAAGCATCCGGCAGGTCAAACACCGGGCGGCCCCCCGTTACCATGGACGCGATCCCGAAAGCCGCGCTCATGGAACCCAAGGTGACAATGAAGGGATTCACACGCAGGCGCGCCGTGCACCAGCCATTGAACAGGCCCAGCAATGCGCCCACCGCCAGCCCTGCCGCCACGCCTGCCAGCACGATCCCGCCAACCGGCAGGCCCGCGCCATCGAGCG
>NZ_JBQEKA010000003.1:73982-117911 GCF_052103615.1 Kerstersia sp.
ACCCCGTAACCGGTTCTTTGAATGGCTCAGTGGCGCAGTTTATGCGCGAACGCGCACACGCTGACCAGCGACACACAGGCGCCCAGTGACAGGTCGAACCCCCGCGCCAGAATGACGACCATCTGCGCCGTGGCGAATATCGCCATATAGCTGGTCTGCACCAGCAAGTTCAGCAGATTGCGGCCGGAGACAATGCGCGGCTCCACCAGCGCCAGCCCCAGCAGCAGCAAGGGCGCCAGCAGCCAGAACACATTGCGGCCGGCGCACGCCGCGCCCTCGCGGCAGCGCTGCGCCACCGCGCCAGTTTGCAAAGTGCGGATCATGAGCGGCCTCCTTGGGCACGATGTTTGCGGAACTCTTCCAGCGCGACCACCAGCACGATGAATATCCCCATGACAATGGCCTGGGCCTTGCTGTGTATCCGCAGCAGATCCATCGCGTTATTAAGCAGCAGCAAAAAGAGCGCGCCCAGCGCCACACGCGCCGCCTTGCCCACGCCGCCCTGCAGGCTCACGCCCGCGATCACCGCCGCGCCTATGCTCTGCAACGCAATCGTATCTTCCAGCGAACCCTGGCCCGACCCCAGCTGCGCCGTCAGCAACAGGCTGGCCACCGCAGCCAGCAATGCGCAGGCGACATACACCAGGACCTGGCAGCGGCGCACGGGCAGGCCGGATACCCGTGCCGCCTGCGTATTGCCGCCCACCGCGTACAGATGCACGCCCAGCACCGTCCGGCCCTGCACCCAGGCCACCAGACCGATGGCCAGCGCAGCCAGATAGACGGCCGCAGGCACACCCAGCCACAAGGAACGCCCCCACTCCACAAACCCTTCCGGCAAGCCATATACCGGAATGCCATTGGTCAGCAGCAAGGCCAAACCGCCAGCCATGGATGCCGTTGCCAAGGTCACCATGAAAGGCGCGATCCCCAGCCACGCCACGCACAAGCCATTGACCAGCCCGACCAGCGCCCCGGCGCCCAAACCGGCCAAGACGCCCAGCAACACGCCGGCTTGCGGCCCCAGGGCCGCCGAGGCATGCACCATCACGCTGGCGCTGACCACACTGACCAGGGCCATGACCGCCCCCACGGACAAATCAAACCCCCGTGACACCAGCACCAGCATCTGCCCGATGGACACAATCATCAGCAAGGCTGCGCCGCGCAACAGGTTCAGCAGATTCTGCCCGCTCAGAAAACGCGGCTCGGCCAGCGCCAGCGCCACGGCAACCAGCACCATCGCCACCGGCAACAAATCCAGGGCCGCCACGCGGCGCCAGGCCCCCTGCATCGCTATCGCATTCATGCCGCCTCCCGTTGCGCGGGCCGCGCGAAAAAATGAGCCAGAATGGCGGCTTCCGAAAATTCCTCGCGCTGCAAATGGGCGACGACCCGTCCCTCATGCATGACATAAATGCGGTGCGCCAGCCCCATGACTTCGGGCAGTTCCGAGGACACCAGCACCACTGTCTTGCCAGCCGCCACCAGCTCCTGCATCAAGCCATAGACCTCCAGCTTGGCGCCGACATCTATGCCTACCGTGGGCTCGTCAAACATGAAAATATCCATGGGGCGGGTCATGCCGCGCGCCAGCAGCACTTTCTGGCGGTTGCCGCCGGACAACCCGCCGACGGCGCGCTCGATCTGCGGCGGCCGCAATCGCAGCCGCGTCAGGATATCGGTGATCTGGCGGTGTTCTCCGCCCAGCCGCAGCATGCCGGCACGCGCATAAGCCCCGGTATCCAGCGCCGCCATCGACGCGTTTTCACGGATAGGCCGGCTCAGCGCCAGGCCTTCACGCGCCCGGTCCGAGGGGAAATAGCACACCCCGCGGCGCAGCGACCCGGACGGGTCCGGCGCGCTAATGACGGCCTCCCCTTGCAGCACTCGTCCTGCTGCCACACGTTCCAGGCCATACACGGCACGGATCAATTCGGATTTGCCACACCCGACCAGACCGGCAATCCCGACGATTTCACCGGAACGGGCTTCAATGCTGGCGTCCCGCACACGGCCATCTTCCAGCGTCAGGCCCTCGGTACGCAACGTGACCGGCCCGGGCACAGCCGGAATGTCCGGGAACAGCACGCCCACCTTGCGCCCGGTCATCAACTCGATCAATTGCGCCTCGCTGGTATCTTGCCAGCGCACGGTCGCAATATGGCGGCCATCCCTCAAGACCGTCACACGGTCGGCCAGACGGGCGATTTCACGCATCCGGTGCGAGACATAAATGATCGCCACGCCCTGCTCGCGCAACTGGTCCACCAGGCCGAACAGTTTCTCGGCTTCGGCATCCGTCAGCGATGCCGTCGGTTCGTCCAGGATCAACACTCTGGTGTCGGTGGCGGCGCCGCTGCCCTGCCCGGCCGCCATCATGGCCTTGGCGATTTCGACCATCTGCTGGCGGGCACGCGAGAGGCGATTGACCGGGCAGGCAGGATCCAGCTCGAAACCCAGCCGTGCCAGCACTTCGCTGGCGCGTGAGCGCATGGCGGCGCGATCCAGCACCCCCAGCCGGGCAGGTTCGCGCCCCAGGAACAGGTTTTGTTCCACGCTCAGCTCAGGCACCAGGCTGAACTCCTGGAAGACCGGCTGAATGCCCAGGCGCCGGGCCCGTACCGGGGTCAGCTGCGTCAGCGGCGCGCCGTCGAACAGATAGCGCCCGGCATCCGGCCCGAACGTGCCGGCGATGATATTGATGATGGTGGACTTGCCTGCGCCATTCTCCCCGAACAGCACATGCACCTCACCGGCATGCAACTCAAAATCCACGCCATCGAGCGCCCGCACACCCGGAAAGGTCTTGACGATCCCCTCCAGGCGCAGCAACGGCGCGCCGGTCTTGGTTTCGACTGTGCTCATGGCCGTGTCCTGTCAGCGTGCCGCGGGAGCCGCCACCGAATACTCGGCACGGAATCCCGCCGGCGCCAGGACTTCTTCCATCCGGATCTCCGGCAGGCTTTCACGCGACACCATGCGGGGAATCGGGCTGAGATAGGCGGGCACGGTTTTGCCTTCCAGCACCTGCACTGCCAGATCCACGGCCAGGCGGCCCTGCAATACCGGGTACTGCGTCGCAAAACCGGCAATTTCCCCCTTGTTGAGCGCATCCAGCATGGCCTGGTTTTCATAGGCCGACAGCAACTTCACATCGGCCCTGCCCGCCTCGCGAATCGCGCCAATGGCGGCTTCCACCATCGTCGCACTGCCCCACAGCACATTCAGATCGGGGTAGGCCTGCAAGGCGTTTTGCACCAGGCGCAATTGCACCGCCACGCCGGTATCCCCATATTTTTCATCCAGCAGTTCCAGCTTGGGGCTGGCATCGACCACGCGCTTGAAACCCGTAGCAAACTGTTCGGCCCAGCCCGACCCGGCAGGCCCGGGCAGCGCCACGATGCGCGCCTGCGCATCCCCCAGGCTATCGGCCAGATAGCGGCCAGTCTGCTCACCCATGATGGTGTTGTCAGCAAACACCTTGGCCGCTGTCGGCGCCTTGTCCACCGGGTTCAACACTGCGATCACGGGCTTGCCCGCGCGCTGCGCTTCGCGGAATTTGCGCGCCAGCCCGGCTTCGGAAATCGCGCCGACAATCAGCGCATCGAAATCGGATGCCATGCAATCATCGAACTGCGACAGTTGCTTGGGCAGGTTTTCATACCCGCCAGCTTGATACACCGTCACGCCCACGCCTTGCCGCTTGGCTTCTTCGACAATCCCGTAGTCCACCGCCAGCCAGATGGTGTCTTTCATATGCGGGAACAGGGCGCAGATTTTCCAAGGCCGGGCAGCATGCTCCTGGGGCGTATATTCCAGCTGGCGCGCCTGTCCCGCGCTCAAATCCTCCACCGTCACCGGCCACCAATCGGCCCCGGGCTGGGCACAGGCCAGGGCGGGTAGCAACATAGCGGTCGCAGCAAGCCATTTTCTTATCATCGTGTTCACCTTTATCGTCAGGACAAGCAGGAAACAAAAGGATGGGAGCCGGCCGCATTGCAGCGTCGCGAGACGGCCTCGCAATTAATTGTTCATTCGAACGACCAATTAAAGGCCAAAATCGAACTTCCCTCATTCAGGATATGCCTGCATTGACGATACAGACAGGTGGGTATAGGAAAATAAACCGGGCGGGCCGCCGCCCGCGCTGGGGCGCGTTGCGACGCGCTGTAATACGTTGTGGTGCGTTGTGATGCGTTGGGCGCAGCAGGACTTAGCGCTGCGCGACCGCCTTGCGCCGCCGCGCCGCTGGCGCTGGTGCCGGTGCCGGTATTGCCGTCGTCGGCGCCATCATCCCGGTAGATAGGAAATTCGTCAGCCGCGCCAGCAATTCACTGGTGTCGCCATTGTGCTGGAACCGCCCGCCAGACAAATCCGCCAGGCGATCCACATCCGACAGCATGTACAGATAGGCGCCAATCAGAAAGACGAAACGCCAGGCCAGATCTTCGGCATGCACATCGGGCAAAAGCTGCTCCAGCACCGCGATATAACGCTTGGAGGAAGCGTCATAGACCTTGCGGCGCAATTGGAATGCCATTTCTTCCGGCTCGTTGTGCAAACGCGCCTGCAGTCTGACGAAGGCCAGCCCGCCAGGGCCGCTGGCCTTCATGTCGAACTGCGGCTGCAGGTAGGCGTGCAACAGTTCGCGCACGGTTGGCGCGCCTGCCGTCCTGGCCAGCAATTCATCCAGGCTGCGCATGCGCTGCTCACCCAGCCAGTTGCCCCGGCGGGTGAAGACTTCTTCGAACAATACCTGCTTGGATTGAAAGTAGTACGCGATCATGGATTGACGCACACCTGCCGCTGCGGCGATCTCTCGCGTCGAGGTCGCAGCATAGCCCTGGCTCGCAAACAGCTGTTCAGCCGCATCCAGAATCAGGGAACGGGTATCGCGTTCGCCTGCCGGACGCCCTGGGCCTCGGCGGGGGGTTGGAGTCGTCATATCGCTATCTTTCAGTACGTCCGGGGTGTGAATAACGTCGCATGGTAGCGAATATCCACAACTTTCGCACCGAATGGAAACACCCGCCCCATCAGGCCGCTGCGGCCCGGACGATAGCGGCACCCTGGCCGCCCAGGCGGCCCGCTGCAAGACCCGCAGCGGCGCGCCCCCTGAACGGCCATGCCGCGCAAGCGCGGTTTACCAGGCCGAACCGGCCTCCCACAGCACGGGCACTTCCGTCTCCCGGGCCTTGCGCAGCATGTCCAGCAGCGGGAAAGCGCGCTGCTTCAGACTGACCGCCTGCGCCATCGGATGCACGGGGTCCTGGTCGCCATCCTCGGATTCCTCGGCAGGCGCTTCGGCAGCGATTGCCGCTTCCAGCGCGGCAATCGCGCCCGGCAACTGCTCCACACTGAAAACGCCGCGCTTGAGGTCCGCTTCAGTCACCAGCCGGCCCGCCGCATGCATCACGGCGAGCGCGTGCTTGTCCAGCATCAGAACATCAGATGCCGCTTTTGATTGAAATGTCACCAGCATAGGTATTTTCCTCCGTGGATGAATCTGTTCATTCGTCAGCCTGCCTGGGACGCCGCGGCCGCATGATACCGGCAGGCACTTGCCGCTGAGACAGCCAATCCCTGGCTGTCCGCGCCCTGCCCGCCCTGCCCGCCCTGCCACTCGCCCTGCCAGTAGCCCTGCAACTTGACCGGCCTTGCCGCCCGCCTGCCATCATGACCAGACAGCCTGCCCAGCGGCGCGCGCCGCCAGACCGCGTCCCATACTGCCATCATATCCTGAGCGGCCTGTTCTTCGCCCTGCTGCCCGTTCTGCCTCTGGCAGCGGACGCCCAGGCGCCAGCCGCATCCCGCCTCTCATGCCCCGCCATGCAGCTGGGCCAGCCCTGCCCCGGCCCTGGGCTGACCGCGCCCGGCGCAGCCGAACCCGCGCTGAACCTGGGGCTGGACAACCCGGTGCATCTGGCCAGCGGCCGGAAATTCCTGCGCGATACGGATCTGCCGGCACACCCGCAGGCGCCAGGCCTGGAACTCGTGCGCTACTACAACAGCGCCGACCCGCGCCGCCATGCCAGCCCTGGCGCCGCCTGGCAATTTTCCTATGACCTGCGGCTGTATCGCCTGGCCAACCACCTGCAACTGATCCAGGCCGATGGCAGCCGCCTGCACTTCACTTGCGCCGCCGGCCTGACCGTTTGCCAGCACGAGGGGCAAGGCAGCCTGCATCTGCAAACAGAAGAACAAACCCATGCCCCAGCGGACGCACCAGCCGATGCTCCTACCGCTGCACCGACCGATGCACAAACCGCTGCGCCTACCGATACACAAACCAATGCGCCAGCAGACCGGCAAACACACGAGCCAGCAGGCGGCTGGCAATGGCGCTGGCCTGACGGATCACGGCTGGACTTCCGCCGCGATGGCTGGCTGGTCAGTCTGCGCCGGCCCGATGGGCGGCTGCTGGCCCGGCTAGACCGCGCTGCGGATGGCAGGCTGCTGGCTGCCCATGGGGCAACGCCTGACCGGCAACTGATTTTCCATTACCAGCACGAAACCGGGCGGTCGCCCCGGCTGCACAGCATAGACACTCCGCTGGGCCGCTTCCGCTACCACCATGACGCCGTGCCTGAGGGCTGGCGGCTAAGCCGCGTGGAGCGCCCCGACGGCATGCAGCGTCATTATGCGCACGACCCCGCTTTGCAGTCCGGCCATCCCCTGGCCATTACTGCCAGCGGCCTGTCCGCGCCCGGCCATGCGGCACGCTGGCAACGGCGCTGGCATTACGACCCTGACGCCCGAGTCATACGCCTGGAATATCTCGGCGCCGACGGCCAGGCCACAGCGGCCTGGCACCTGGAATACCGGGAACCCGCGCACGGCTCGCACGCAGGGCTGACCCGCGTGCGCGGCCCGCAGGGCACGACCGATGTCCATTATCTGCGGTATGGCAGCCGCTATCTGCTCTCCCGGATTTCAGGCGCGCCCTGCCCCGGCTGCGCCGCCCCCGGCCTGCAAGCGCAATATGATGCCGCCGGACGGCTGAGCGGCCTTAATGGCCTTAATGGCCTCAACGGCCTGCGCCTGCGCCGCCATCCGAACGGCGCCGTGCGTGAACTCGCACTCTCCGGCAGCGGCTGGCCCGGCCTGCGCCTGCGCTTTGACGCCGCAGGCCGCCCCAGCGCCAGCTACAGCCACCGCACTGGCCTGACCCGCTGGCGTCATGCCCCGCCCCTTCAACCCATGCAAGCCAGCGGCCCGGACACGGCCAGCGCAAACCGCGCGGCGGGAAGGGCCCCTGCCCATCCCTCAGACAGCCTCCCCGGCCTCCTTCCTGCCCCTCCCATAAAGTCCTCCGCCAAGCCCCTCGCCGAGCCCATCGCCGAACAACCCGCCGAACCCCCCACTGAACACCGCCACGAACCTGTCACTGAGCGCTTCACTAAACGCTTGGCCGAGCACGTCACCGAACACTTCACCGAACACGCTACCAAGCACTTCACCGACACCCGCACCAAGCGTCCGCCTGAACCTTCCACAGAGTCTCACCCTGGGCCGCCCTTCTGGCAGCATGACATCCGTTATGCCAACGGCGACCGCTGGCGTGCCCGCTATGATGCCCAGGGCCTGCCCACCCACCTGGCGGCCTTGCATCCGCTGCCGCCTCCTGCCCCTTCCAGCCCTTCCAGCCCTCACAGCCCTCACAGCCCTTCCAGCCCTTCCAGCCCCTCTACGTCTGCAATCGCCACGCCGGCCGCGCTGCACACCCGCCTGGCATGGCAGCATGGCCAGCTGCTGGAGCTGGCCCATCCGCATGAAAGCGAGCAACGCAAGTACGATGCCGCCGGCCGCCTGCGCGCCCGCCATATCCAGCGCCCCGGCGATGACCAGACACCGGCGCTCACGCTGACTGACCGCTATGACTATCACCCTGATGGCAGGCTGGCACGCCACTACTTGCCCGAAGGCGGCCTGCTGTCCTATGCGTGGCAGCGCGGCCGCCTGCACCGCCTGGAATGGCAGGACAGCCAGGGCCAGCGCCACCTGATTCTGCAAACCCTACCCGGACAGGCTGGCTATCGCACCGGCAATGGCGTGCACACACTGGGCCAACGCGACGCGCAGGGCCTGCGCGCGCTCATCAGCGCCCTGCCTGGCGCGCGCACGCCCCTGCTGGCGCAGGCCATCCGCCTGGACCCGGCAGGCCGCCTTGCTGCCGAACAGATCCAGACCGGCCACTGGCGCCAGCACTTTCGGTACGCTTACGATGCCTCGGGCCGCCTCGCGGTGATTGCAGCCGCAACACCAGAGGCCGCATCCTTGCCTGCGCCTGCGGCCAGCGCCACGTATCTGGCCTGGCATGCCGACGGCAGCCTGCAAGGGCTGCGCCCGTCCGCCAGCGCGCCCTTGCCCGGCGGCGCCTGGTCCTTGCCGCTGCCGCCGCTCACCGAGGATGCCAGCGGCCTGCCCTTGCAGCGCGGCGGCTGGCAACTGGCTTACGATCCGCAACGCCGCCTGCGGCAGGCCCGGCACCCGGCAAGCCAACTGACCATCGAGTACCTCAACAACGCCCACGGCCAGCGTATCCGCCGCGGCAGCGGGCCGGCAGCCATTCATTATCTTTACGATCCCCAAGGACTGCGCACCGCCCTGGCTAGCGCTAGCGCCAGCACCGGCACGCGCATCACGGAACGCTATCTTTATATCGGACAGATTCCGGTTGCCTGGCTGCGCTATGGCGCCGCCGGGGAAACACGCCTGGGCTTCATCCATACCGACGCCCAAGGCCTGCCGCGCGCGCTCAGCGACAGCCAGGGCCAGTTGGCCTGGCAGGCGGAATTCGACGTCTTCGGACGGCTCCTGCGCGAATCCGGCGGGCCTGGCCCCTCGCACCGCTATCCTGGCCAGCACGCCGACCCCGACCTGCCCTGGTATGACAATGGCATGCGCACCTATGACCCCGCCACCGGCAGCTACCTGGAGCCGGATCCGCTAGGCCCCTTGCCCGGCCATGATGCCTACGGCTACGCCGCCCAGCGCCCGCGGCAATATGCCGACCCCAGCGGCATGCTGCTCTACGCCTTTGACGGCACCCGCAACACGCCAGCCTCGCGCACCAATGTCTGGCTGCTGCACCAGCTGTATCCTGACGGCCGCCATTACCAGCCTGGTCCGGGCGACAGCGCCTGGGACACAGCCACTGCCAGCCGCGCCGGCCATATCCTCAGCACTCAATGGGAACGCCTGCTGGCCGACCTCGCCACAGCCGGACGCCAATGGCAGCAGCAGCCCGCCGCCATTGATCTGCTGGGATATTCGCGCGGCGCGGCGCTGGCCCAGCATTTCGCCAACCA
Organism: Kerstersia sp.; assembly: GCF_052103615.1. NCBI lineage: Bacteria > Pseudomonadati > Pseudomonadota > Betaproteobacteria > Burkholderiales > Alcaligenaceae > Kerstersia > Kerstersia sp. The sequence continues at coordinate 83,297 of NZ_JBQEKA010000003.1, forward strand.
GATTGCAGCCCATGTCAGCAACCAGCGTTTCTGGGCTTATGACCCGTCCATGGGCACGGTTTCCGCCTGCATAGACCTGCGATTCATGGGCTTGTTCGATACCGTGGCGCAATTCGGCGTGAACGGGCGCGACAACACCAATTACCTGCTCGGCGCCAGCCCTGCGTGGCAGTGGATCGCGCACGCGGTGGCGCTTCATGAGCACCGCTACCTGTTTCCGGCCAACAGTCTCGGCCAGGGGCAGGCCAATGTGGCGGAACTGCCGTTCATCGGTGCCCATGCGGACATAGGCGGCGGCTATCAGTCATCCGCCACCCCCGAGGCCGCGCGCGGCGACCTGTCGGATGTGGCCCTGGCCTGGATGCACTGGCAAGCCCGGGCGGCAGGCGTGCCGCTGCTCCCCTTGCCCGCCGAACACGCCACGGTGAGCCAGCCTTTGCTGCATGACGAGCGCAACGTGTTCTACCGCAAGACCGGCCAGGACAGGCCGTTGCACCACGCCGACGGCCGTCCCTGGCTGGACAGCCAGGCCGACCATGCCGCCCTGGGACGCGGCCCCCGCGAGGCCACCGAAGCCTTCATCGAACGCCTGCCTGACTGGATGCAGGCGCCCGGCAGCGTCACCGGAACAGTGGACATGGCGGCCTATCAGGCCTGGCTCAACCAGCGCGGGCAGCCTTCACCGCAACCCAAACGCGCTCCGCCGCCACGCTGAGCGGCAGGCCCGGCATCACTGAGGCACCACTGTGGCATCGCCGCCGCTCTCCCGTCTCGCCGTCCCTCAGAACAGCCCGGAGAGCGGCGGTTCTGCCCCGGTCAGCCGGAAAGCGCCCACGGCCGCAGCTTTCCAATCACGCGGATTGTGATTGGCCACCGTGCGCGCATTGCGCCAATGGCGATCCAAATTATGGGAGCGCGCCGTCGCGGAGGCGCTGCCTACATCAAAGACGCGCTCGGCTGCCTTGAGCGCCGCATTCGCCGCAATGTACTGGGCCTGCGCCACATCAATGGATGCCTGCAATACGGCATCATGGGACAAGCCCGCTTCCCAGGCATGGTCTATCGCCGCGGCCGCCCTCAGCACAACGGCCTCGGCCGCAAAGGCCTGGGCGGAAATTTCCCCCACCGCGCCCACCACATAAGGGTCTTCTACCGAGCGGCTGGCGCTGCTGTGCTTGATCGGCCTGGCATGATGGCGAGCAAAAAGCACAGCATCATCCAGCGCATTGCGGGCGATGCCCGCTTCGACCGCCCCTAGAAATAACTGGGCAAACGGCGTCACGATGGTGCGCCGCGCCTGCCCGTCACGAAACAAGGGCGATGGAATCAGGTCTTCCTCATCCACCCGGACATTGCGCAGAAGCGTCGTGCCGCTGGCAGTCAGACGCTGCCCCATGGCATCGAAATCATCGACCCGCTCCACGCCATCACGATCGCTGGGAACAATAAAACGGACTTCTGCCCCCGACTCATCCAAGGCCGCCGCCTGAATCCAGTCCGCATAGAGCGCGCCGGTGCTGTAGTACTTGGTACCGCTAACACGGTAATGCCCCGCTTCCCGCACCAGCACGCTGCTGATCGCGCCATTGGCGCCGCCACGTTCCCAGCCCGCATTGGCCACCACCGCGCCAGCCAGATAGCGCGGGAACCACCGCTGGCGGCTGGCTTCGTCACCCCCGGACAACAGATTCTCGATGAAGAGAAAGCCAGGCCGCAACGCCTGGGCCACATTGGAATCCGCCGCCGCGACATCCATGACGAAACGGATCACCTCCTGCACCGTGGTGCCACTGCCGCCATAGGCCCGGGGAATGCGAAAGGTATATAGGCCCTCGGCCGCAATGCGGCGCACCAGCGCGTGCGGCAACTGCCGCTCACGCTCCCGGTCTGCCGCGCCTGCGCGCAAGTCGGGCAACAGGGCTGCCGCGCGCTGGCGCAGCCCGGCCAGATCCCCCGCTGCCGTCCCGGCCACCTTGCTGCTGCCGGCGGCCGGCGCCAAAGAAAGAGACATGAATCCGTTCCCAAGAATGAAAAGTCAGACACTTCGCCAGAAACGTCGTCAGAAATTCCATCAGAAATTCCGTTAACGCCCATCCCTGGACAGATGGGCGGCTTTTCATCGTAAAAACAGCTGCCGGTATTTCAAACGATACTTTTTGTATTTGAACATTCACATTCGGCGCAGGAATGGCGCAAGCCGCTGCACACTCCTTACGCTCCTTGGCATTCTGTCGTTCCCTGTTGCACGCCCGCTGCGGGAATCAGGCTATCATTCCCCGATTGCACTTCTCTTTTTCGAATCCGCTCCCATGCTCCCCGAGCAACAGAATCTACTGATCTCCCGCATCCAGGCAGCCGTCAGCGCACTGCTGCCCGAAGCGCAGCCCAGCATCCAGCTGGAGCGTCCGAAAGTCGCCGCGCACGGCGATGCCGCCTGCAACGTCGCCATGCAGCTCGCCAAACCGGCGCGCCGCAACCCGCGCGAGCTGGCGCAAGCCATCGTTGACCATCTGCTGGCCGATCCGCAAACGGAAAATCTGCTGGCCGGCGCCGAAGTGGCAGGCCCCGGTTTCATCAATTTCCGGCTGGCGCCCGTGGCGCATCAAGCCGTGCTGGGCGCCATTGCCGGGCAGCGCGACCAATACGGCCGCGCACCCCGCCGCGACGAGAAAGTGCTGGTCGAATTCGTTTCGGCCAACCCGACCGGCCCCTTGCATGTCGGCCATGCCCGCCAGGCAGCGCTGGGCGATGCCCTGTGCCGCCTGTTCGACGCTCACGGCTATGACGTGACCCGCGAGTTCTATTACAACGACGCAGGCAACCAGATCGACAATCTGGCCATTAGCGTTCAGGCACGCGCGCGCGGCATTTCCCCGGATGACGCCAGCTACCCGGCAGACGGCTACCGCGGCGACTACATCGTCGATATCGCCAATGATTATCTGGCGGGCAAGACGGTACAGGCTTCTGACGGCGTCCCGGTCACCGGCACCGGCGATCTGGATGACCTCGACGCCATCCGCCGCTTCGCCGTGACCTACCTGCGCAACGAGCAGGATCTCGACCTGCAGGCCTTTGGCCTGAAGTTCGACAACTATTACCTGGAAAGCTCGCTCTATACCAGCGGCCGGGTGAACAATACGGTGCAGCGCCTGATCGACAAAGGCCACACCTATGAAATGGACGGCGCGCTGTGGCTGCGCACCACCGAACTGGGCACGGGTGACGATAAAGACCGCGTCATGCGCAAGGCAGAAGGGGGTTACACCTACTTCGTGCCGGACGTCGCGTATCACGAAGCCAAATGGGAGCGCGGCTTCCACAAGGCCATCAATATCCAGGGCAGTGACCACCACGGCACCGTGGCGCGCGTGCGCGCCGGGCTGCAAGGCCTGGATATCGGTATCCCCAAAGACTTCCCCGCCTACATCCTGCACAAGATGGTGAAGGTCGTGCGCGGCGGCCAGGAAGTGAAGATTTCCAAACGCGCTGGCAGCTACGTCACGCTGCGTGACCTGATCGACTGGGTTGGCCGCGATGCGGTGCGCTTCTTCCTGATCCAGCGCCGCGCCGATACCGAATTCACCTTCGATATCGACCTGGCCCGTTCGCAAAGCGAAGAAAACCCGGTCTATTACATTCAGTACGCCCATGCGCGCATCTGCTCGATGCTGGAACAGGCCCAGGCCGACGCTGGCGCCCTGCAACAGGCAGATGCCGCACCGCTGGTCGCGCCGACCGAAATCGCCCTGCTGCAGCGGCTCTCCGAATTCCCGGCGCTGGTTTCCCTCGCCGCCCAGGAGCTGTCGCCCCACCTGGTCGCTTTCTGGTTGCGTGATTGCGCTGCCGATTTCCACGCCTGGTACAACGCCGAGCGCGTCCGTGTCGATGACGCGGTGCTGCGCGATGCGCGTCTGCGCCTGGCGGACGCGACGCGCCAGGTCCTGGCCAACGGCCTGGCCCTGCTGGGTGTCGCCGCGCCCCAACGCATGTAACGAGTTTTCATGGCAAAACGCTCTTCCCGTTCTTCCGGCCAAGGCGGCAGCACCATCTACGGGCTGCTGGCCGGGCTGTTGCTGGGCCTGGTCGTGGCCGCTGTCGTGGCCTTTTATGTCACCAAGGCCCCAGTTCCCTTCGTTGACCGCGCAGGACGGGCGCCAGCGCCCGCCACCAGCCCCTTGCAAACGGCCACCCAGGGCGGCGTCAATCTGCCAGACCCGAACCGCGCCTTGCAGAACGCCAACCTGACGCCGCCCGATACGCGCATTCAACTGCCCAGCACCCCCGCGCCGGCTAACAACACTGGCCCCATTGCCGCGCTGCCGGCACCGGGCCAGACGCCAGCCCCGGCGCCCGCGCCAGCCACGCCAGCAGCCAATGGCAATGGCGACGACCTGGGCGCCCTGATCGCTTCCTTGCCCAGCCGGACATCATCGGCGCGGCCCTCCGATGCGGCGCCAGTACCCGCGCCCGCCGCCTTGCCCAAGCCAGCCAACGGCGCGGCCGCCAGCGCCTACTTCCTGCAAATCGGCTCCTTCCAGGTGCTTGAAGATGCGGAAGCCCTGCGCGCCCGCATGCTGCTGCTGGGCCTGCCGGTGCAAATCCAGCGCGCCGAAGTCAACGGCCTGCAGGTTAACCGTGTGCGCGTCGGCCCCTACACGCAGCTTGCCGACATGAACCGTACCCGGGCCCGCCTGACCGAAGAAAACGTCAGCTCGACCGTCGTCCGCCAATAAGCAACCGTCTATCCCGCCAACCCGCGCCAGGCAGGAGCAGGGCGCAGGCTGGCCGGGGCCGCCGCCAGTCGGCCACTGGCTTCATTCGCTCCATTGGCTCCGGATGCCGCCATGCGGCACCCAATGCACCCAAGGCCCCCCCCAAAGTCCACCCATAGACAAAGCGGCGGCGCCTGGGGCCGCCGGGAACCGCTGGCGGCGTCTGCTGTCCAACCGCCTCGGCACATCACGCATTGTGCTTGTGCCGCCATATTCCTGTCGTATCATTCCTCCTTCACTCAGCCAGGAACTGTCCAACATGACTTTCTCTTTTTCCCGTCTGCTTGCCGCCGCCACACTCATGCTCGGCGCGGCCGTTGCTCCGTTGAGCCAGGCCCAAACCGCCCGTTCCGTGGAACTGCAAGCCCCCCAGCGCACCGACAGCCCGGGGCAAGTGGAAGTGTTGGAATTCTTCGCCTATACCTGCATCCACTGCAAACTGCTGGATCCGATGATCAATGCCTGGGCCAAGGATCTGCCCCAGGATGTCAATTTCATGCATGTGCCGCTGGGCGGCGACAGCCGCAGCCGCCCCATGCAGCAGATGTACTACACGCTGGCGGCCCTGGATCGCCCCGATCTGCACGAAAAGTATTTCACCGCCCTGCATGACGAGCGCAAACGCCTGTTCACCCGCAAGGAAATGGCCGACTGGGCCGTGGAGCACGGCGTGGACCGCAAGGCCTTTGAAGGCGCTTTCGATTCGATGGGCGTCAGCAGCCAGGTTTCCCGCGCCGACGAGCTGGCCAAGATCTACAGCATCAACAGCACGCCTACCATCATCGTCAATGGCCGTTACCAGACCTCGCCCGCGCAGGCAGGCGGTTACCAGGAAAGCGTCCAGGAAACCGAGCGCCTGGTGCAACAGGAACGCGCCAAACTCGCCAAGTAAGCCAGCGCGCAGGCCAAGCGCTGCCGCGCCGGGCTCTTGCCCGGCCCACACCGCCCGCCCTCTACGTCCTTACATCCCTCTGCGCCCATCGTTGCCCGCGGCGCCCCATCGCGGGCGCCCAGGCAAGAAAATGGCCAGCGGCATATGCCGCTGGCCATTTTTTTAGTCCGTCCGGGCGGCGGCCCGCAGGCCCCTTCCGGGACAGCATCCTGCCGCTAGCAGCGGGGCGCTGGCGCCTCGCCAATGCCGCGCTCAGGCCTGGGCCGCGAGATCCAGCGCCCGGCCCAAATCCGCCGTCAGCTCTTCCACGTCCTCCAGGCCAATCTGCAAGCGTATCAAGGTCGCGCCCGGCAATTCGGCGCCATCACGCTGCAAGGCCGCCAGGGAAGGCTCCACCCACTGCACCAGGCTCTCGAAGCCGCCCCAGGAAAATCCGATGCCGAACAATGTCAGGGCATCGACAAAGCGCCGGCCCTCATCATGGGACAAATTCAGCGCGACCGTCAGCAAACCATTAGACCCTTGCGCGTCACGCTGCCAGAGCGCATGGCCCGCATCGCCCGGCCAGGCCGGATGGTAGATGGCCCGCGTTTCCGGGCGGCCGGCCAGGAACTCGCAGATGCGCAAGGCGCTGCGCGCTTGTTCAGTCATGCGCAGGGGCAGGGTGCGTAAACCGCGCAGCGCCAGCCAGGCGTCATCGGCGCTCAGGGCATAGCCCAGCGCGTACTGGGTACGGCTGAGACGGTCTCCCAGGGCCGCATCACGGGTCACGACCGCGCCCAGCATCAAGTCGGAATGCCCGCCCACATATTTGGTGCCTGCCACCATGGAGATGTCCGCCCCCAGCGCCAGCGGATGATAGGCATGGCCAGACCCCCAGGTGTTATCCGCCGCGACCAGCAAACCATGACGATGGCCGATCTCCGCCAGGGCGGGCAAATCCAGCATGCGCAACAGCAGGGAGCCGGGCGACTCCAGATACAGCAAGCGGGTATTCGGCCGGATCAGGCTTTCCAGATCATCGACCCCTGGCGTGAAATAGGTCAGTTCCACCCCCATTTTCTTGAGCAGCATATTGTCGAAATGGCGCACCGGGCCATAGACGCTGTCCACCACCAAAGCATGATCGCCCGCGCCCAGCAAGGTAAAGAAGACCAGCGTCAGGGCCGCCAGGCCAGAGGGCGCCAGCACACAGTGGCTGCCGCCTTCCATGGCCACGAACGCATCTTCCAGCGCCCGGTGCGTATCCATGCCGGAACGCCCGTAGGTCACAGCGCGCTCACCGGCAGCCTTGCGCCGCTGCGCATTCTCCAGGGCCGCCAGATCGGCAAAACGCACGGTGCTGGCACGCATAGGGGGCAGGCTGACTGGCGCCACTCCGTCGGCATCGAAGGGCGCGCTGCCGATATGCATCAGGCGGGTGCGCAAGCTGCGTTCAGACGCAGGAACGGCGGCAACGGGATCTTCCGGTGCGGCACTTGCAGGTTTGGACATTCTTGAAGCTCCAGGAATAGCGGCGGCACGCGCCGTAGCGATAGCGCCATTATCGCGTGCCTGCCGCCGTGTTGCACCCGGGCAGGCTGCCTTTCCATGCCGCCGCGGCAACAAACGGCCCATGACTTTTCATATGGCAGAAACGTGCCATTCAGGCAAATGAAAGCCCACCTATTTTGCCTCAAAGGCTTTGCCTCCCAGGCAAAATGACCCGGAAAATGGGCTACATGAAGATAGGTGAAAAAATACGGAAACTCCGGCGTGAGCGCGGGCTGACGCAAGAAGAGCTCGCCCTGGAGCTGGACACTGCCGCCAGCACCGTTTCCCGCATTGAAAATGACGAGCGCACGCCCTCGCTGGACATGCTCGCCCGTCTCGCCAATAGTTTGCAGGTGGGCATCGGAGAGCTATTCGCCGGCGCGCCCGCGGCCGAGGCGGCGCCGCAAATCGTCGCCGATAGCGACCAGGCCTTGCGCCACTACGCTCAAAGCCTGGGGCAGCCCCCAGACCCGGCCGCCACAGATGACTACATGGAGCTGCGGCGCTGGTTCCGCAATCTGACGCCAGAGAACCAGCGTCTTGCCCTGGAACTCATCAAAACCCTGGTACGGACCCAGCACAAGGGCTGATCTTGCGGCAAGCCGCGGGGCAGCGGCATGCCTGCCCGTTCAGATGGGCGCGAAACGGAACACGCCCTTGTCATCCAGGCGGCGTTCCAGCCTTCCGGCATGCCAGAGCAGATGCAGGTGCGCCAGGGCTTCGCCCAGCGCAAAGGTCAGCTGATGCAAATCCAGTTTGCGATGGAACATGATGGGAACGATATCCGCCGCGCTGCATGGCGCCGCGGTACAGGCATCCATGACTTCCTGCAGGCGGTCCCGGTGATGCTCGCGTTGCTGGCGGATGCGCTCATGCAGCCCGCGGAAAGGCTTGCCATGGGACGGCAATACCAGCGTTTCTTCGGGCATGTCACGATACGCATCCAGCGACTGCAAATACAGGCGCAGCGAATCCGCCTCCGGTTCGAAATCGAACACGCTGACATTCGTGGAAATGCGCGGCAGCACCATATCGCCGGCAATCAGCAGATTCAGTTCCGCGCAATACAGGCCGATATGTTCAGGCGCATGGCCGTACCCGACAACTTGCAGCCAGTCCCGGCCGCCAATGCGCAAGGTGTCCCCGCCCAGCAAACGGTGCATGGTGGCTGGCACCGCAGGCACCATATTGACGTAATAGCCGGAACGCTCGCGCACCTGAGCCAGGGAAGTCTCATCACACAAGCCATTGCGGCGGAAATGCGCGGCCGCGGCTTCACCCCCAGCACCCGCGCTGGCGTCACGCCGCCCGCACGCAATCACTGCCTGGGTGTATTCGCTCATGCTCATCAGCAAGCGGGCATCCCAGCGGCGGCATAGCCAATCGGCCAGGCCGACGTGATCGGGGTGCATGTGGGTCACGAGCACGCGCAGCACCGGCAAGCCTTCCAGCTCATGCTCGAAAATCGACTCCCACTGGGCCTGCACTTCGCTGCGCGCAATACCGCAATCCACCACCATCCAGCCGTCACGACCATCCACTGTGTCGCGCAACAGCCAGACATTCACATGGTCCAGCGCAAAAGGCAGGGGCAGGCGCACCCACTTCACCCCATCCACGAGGGTGATGGCCCGGCCGGGTTCTGGCAGCGCGTCATTCCAGGGGTAGGACAGCGCCATTTCATTCTTGTTCATCGGGACTCCGGGAAGCATTCAGGCTACCTCCCGCGCCCCTGCCGTCGGCACGCTGCCACGCGCCAGCGCTGCGCAGCCATCACGACGGCAAAACAGGCCTGGAGCCTGGCTGACGCTCCGGCAACGGCGGCTACGACAGACAGCACAGACAACAAAATCAGACGATAAAGCTGAGTTACTATACCTTACGTTGACGTAAACGGAAATTAAAGTTCCATTCCCATGCCAGCACCCAATTGGAGTATCTCCGAGCTATCCAGCGAGTTCGGCGTCACGCCCCGCACCCTACGCTTCTATGAAGACAAGGGCATACTCGCGCCGGCCCGCCATGGCCGCCACCGCATTTACGGCGCCCGTGATCGCGCCCGTCTGGTGCTGACTTTGCGGGCCAGGGCCGTCGGGCTGGCGCTAGACGATATCCGCAGCCTGCTGGATATCTATACGGGCCCCGACAGCACGCAGGCGCAAATCCGCGCCTGCGCCGAAAAGCTGGAAATCCATCGCCAATTCCTGCTCTCCCAGCGCCAGGAACTGGAGCTCATGCTGGAACGTATCGAAGAACAAATTCAGGATTGCCTGAATAAAATAGATAAATAAAATCAAATCATCGTTCTCTTCGTTTACGTTAACGTAAGATATGCTTTTCGCACGCCGCCAGCAGGATCTGCCAGGCGAAACGCCGTGCCGGCGCTGCCTGGCTCCGGCCTGATGACCTGGCAATTGCTTGGCAGACCCCATGGCAGCCCCCATGGCAGACCGGAGTCCAGGCCACGATGTCCAGCACGCGCCACCCCCCGTTTCCCGTCAGCGACAACGCGCTGTATGTCGAACCTCTGGCACGGCCGCTGTCCGCGCGGCTGGCCGCCGACACCATTTTGCAGGGCTTTAACCGGCACTACGCGCTATTCCGCTATAGCGCGCAGCGCGCCAAGGCCTTGTTCGAGGCCGGTGACTGGCGCGGCATGCAGCAGCTCTCCCGCGAACGCATAGACTATTACGATCAGCGTGTGCGCGAATGCGCCCATGCCTTGGCCAGCCGCCTGAGCGGGCAGGGCGGCGATGCCGATCCCAGCCAGCACTGGCAGGCCATCAAACAGGAATTCGTCACGTTGCTCGATGGGCACCCCCAGCCGGAATGCGCGGAAACCTTCTTCAATTCCGTTTCATGCCGCGTGCTGCGGCGCGAATATTTCAATAACGTCTGCCTGTTCGTGCGGCCAGCCGTCGCAACGGATTATCTGGAAGGCCAGCGGCCCGCATTCCGCGCCTATTACCCCGCGCGCGCCGGTCTGCGCGTCACGCTCAGGCGCATGCTGGGGGATTTCGGCCTGGCGGCGCCGTTCGAAGACCTGCCGCGCGACATCCGTCTGCTGGCGCGCGCCGCCACCCGTTTGCTGCGGCAAACCTTACCCAAAGGGCAAGGCCCGCGGCTCGGGCAAGACTGTCAGGCGCATGTGCATGGCACCCTGTTTTTCCGCAACAAAGGCGCCTATCTGCTGGGCCGCCTGATCAACCAAGGCGCCATTTACCCCTTTTGCATCCCGCTGCTGCGCCTGCCATCCGGCCATGTGTACGCCGATGCGCTGCTCCATGGGCAAGATGCGCTCAGCCGTGTCTTCAGCTTCGCCCGCACCTATTTCCTGGTGGACATGGAAGCCCCGTCGGCCACCGTGCGCTTTCTCGCTACCTTGCTGCCGCGCAAACCGCTGGCCGAGCTTTACACCATGATAGGCCTGCAAAAGCAGGGCAAAACGCTCTTCTACCGCGATTTTCTGCAGCATCTGGCGCACTCTGGCGACGCCTTTGAAACAGCCGCAGGCATTCCCGGCATGGTGATGTTCGTGTTCACGCTGCCGTCCTATCCCTATGTCTTCAAGATCATCCGCGACCGCATCGAAAAAGACGGCATGACAGCAGCCATCGTGCGGCGCAAATATCAGCAGGTCAAACTGCATGATCGCGCCGGGCGCATGGCCGATACCTGGGAATACTCGCAGGTCGCGCTGCCGCGCCACCGTTTCTCCGACGATTTGCTGCAGGCCCTGCGTACCCATATTCCCTCGCAGCTGGAAGAACAGGGCGATACGCTGGTGCTGCGGCATGTTTACATCGAACGCCGCATGACGCCGCTCAACCTCTATCTGTGGCAAGCGGGCGCGCCGGCCAAGGCCGCCGCGCTGGAAGAATACGGCAATGCCATCCGTGAACTGGCGGCCACCAATCTCTTCCCCGGCGACATGCTATTCAAGAATTTCGGCGTCACCCGCCTGGGCCGGGTGGTGTTTTACGACTACGACGAAATCCAGTCCATGACGGAAATGAATTTCCGCCATATTCCGCAAGCCCCGGACGACGACGCCGAGATGAGCGCCGACACCTGGTATGCCACCGGCCCTAACGATGTGTTCCCCGAGGAGTTCGAACATTTCCTGTTCAGCGACCCGGCGCTGTACCAGCCTTTCGCTGCCAGGCACGCTGCGCTGCTGCAGCCGGAATGGTGGCGCGCCTGCCAGGCGCGGATCGCCCGTGGCGGCGTCGCCGATATCTTTCCCTATGATCCAGGCAGCCGCTTTCCCAGCCACCAGGCCTGCACGCCGGACGAGCTGGCCCAGCAACGCTGAAGCCGCGCCGCCGGCCCCTGCGGCCAGCGCCCCGGCCAAAGAAAAACCGCCAGCTGGCATGCATGCCGGCTGGCGGTTTTCCAGCGCGTTCCGCCATCATGGGCGGAACCGCTGACAGTCTGGCGCAGACTCAGGCGCCGCGCACCTGACGGAAGACTTGATCCAGCAATTCAAATTGCAGGTCGATTTCTTCCGGCGTCACGTTCAAGGCAGGCATGAAACGCAGCAGGTTGGGGCGCGGCGAATTGAGCAACAGGCCCACCGGCGCCATATCACGCGCAGCTTCCACGATCTGGGCGCCATCGTCACGGTCCAGCACCATGGCGCGCAGCAAACCACGGCCACGTTCACCCTGCATGCCCCACTTGGCCGAGAATGCCAGCGAACGCTGCGCCAGCAAGTCGCCCAGCTTGACGACATTGTCCAGGAAACCCGGTGCGGCCAGCGTATCGAACACCGCCACGCCCACCGCCGTCATCAGCGGATTGCCGTTATAGGTGCCGCCTTGGTCACCCGGACGGAAACAGCTGACTTCCTCACGCGCCAGCAGTGCCGACAGCGGCACGCCGCCGCCAATGCCCTTGCCCAGCGTCATGATGTCAGGCTCGATCCCGGCGTGCTGATAGGCGAACATCTTGCCCGTGCGGCCCATGCCGGTCTGCACTTCATCAACGATCAGCAGCAGGCCATGCTTGCGGGTCAGCTCGCGCAACTGGCGCATGAACTCGTCGGTCGCCGGCACTACGCCTGCTTCGCCTTGCACCGGTTCGAGCATCACGGCAACGGTTTGGTCGTCGATGAGCGCTTCCACCGATGCGATGTCGTTGTAGGTCGCTTTGGGGAAACCATCGACCTGGGGCGCAAACAAAGTATCCCAGCCCGGCTTGCCCGATGCCGACATGGTCGCCAGCGTGCGGCCGTGGAAGGCATTGGTGAAGGTGATGATCTTGTAGGCGCCATTGCGATGCACCTGGCCGTAGCGGCGCGCCAGCTTGATCGCGCCTTCGTTGGCTTCCGCGCCGCTATTGGCGAAGAACACCTTGTCGAAACACGAAGCTTCGGTCAAACGGCCAGCCAATGCGATAGACGGCTCGTTATAGAACGCCGGCGAAGGGTTGATCAGTTGATCGACCTGCCGGTGCAGCGCTGCGCGGATCGGTTCGGGATTATGGCCCAACGCATTGACGGCCCAGCCCTGAACGAAGTCCAGATATCGCTTGCCGGCATGGTCCTCCAGCCACGAACCCTCACCTCGCACGAAAACGAGTTCGGGACGCTGCGTGATTTCCATGACTGCCTGCACTCTGAACTGAGAAAATTCCATTTCGGCCACCTGCCGCAAAAAAGTTGTAAAGGGGAGCCGACAGTATGCCGCATTTATCGGGTTTTTTCGCGACACACCCGCACGCTGCCCGACATTCGTTCAAGGAAGCGCCCGCCTTGTCTCATGCGGGCCAGCGCGCTGTCACAGCACCCGTGCCAGCGAGGGGAAATACCACCACATGAATACACCCTCCGTCTCTTGGAGTAAACTGGCCCCAAGGCTTGGCCTATACGATTACGGAAAGCGGCGGCATCCCCGCCATGGCTCTTACGGCCCGGATCCGGACCCATACAGGCGAACTACGCTGCTCATGTACGACATTCTGGTTTATCTGTTCGAGAACTACTACACCCCCCAGGCCTGTCCTGCCGCCGATGTATTGGCGCGCCGTCTGGCGGCTGCCGGTTTCGAGGACGAAGACATCGACGAAGCCCTGGGCTGGCTGGGCGGTCTGGCCGAAAGCACGGCGCGCTGCGTCGGTTTGACGGACGGCCCCATTACCGGCATGCGCATCTACAGTGAAGCGGAATACCAGGCATTGGGCACCCAGGCCATCGGTTTCATTGCCTTCCTGGAAAGCGCCGGTGTCCTGCCGGCAGCCTTGCGTGAGATCGTCATCGACCGCGCCATGGTGTGCGCGGAATCCCCGGTTTCACTGGAAACCATCAAAATCATCGCGCTGATGGTGCTCTGGAGCCAGGAAGCCGAGATCGACCGCTTCATCCTGGAAGAACTGCTGGAGCAGGGCGGCGCCCGGCTGCTGCATTAAAGCGCCTCCGGCGCCGCAGGCACCTTCATGGCTGCAATCCCCTCACCGCGCCCCTTGCCTGGCGGCTATATTGGCCGTTTCGCCCCCAGCCCCAGCGGCCCCCTGCATAATGGTTCCCTGGTCGCCGCCATGGCCAGCCTGCTGGATGCCCGCGCCCACCAGGGCCGCTGGCTGCTGCGCATTGAAGACGTCGATACCCCCCGGATGACTGCCGGGGCGGACCAATGCATCATGCAACAGTTGCGGGGGCTGGGCATGCACTGGGACGGCGAAGTCATCTGGCAATCCCGGCGTGAACTGGCTTATCTGGATGCCATGGCGCGCCTGCGCGCGCAAGGCCGGCTCTACCCTTGCGCCTGCACCCGCCGCGAAATCGCCGATGCCGCCAGTGCCGCGGGGCGGCTGGGCGAGCAAGGCGAGCGCCCCTATTTGGGCATGTGCCGCCACGGCTTGGCGCCGGGCCGGGCCGCCCGCGCTTGGCGCGTCCGTGTCGATCCCGGCACTGTGGCATTCACAGACCGCTGGCTGGGCCCCCAGCAACAGGATGTCGCCACCGAGGTTGGCGATTTCGTGCTGCGGCGGGCAGACGGCCTGTGGGCCTATCAACTGGCCGTCGTGGTCGATGACAGCGCGCAAGGCGTCACGGATATCGTGCGCGGCGCGGATCTGCTGACCAGCACGGCACGCCAGATACAGCTGGCGCGCCTGTTGAGCGACCCGGTGTTGAGCGGCCCTGTGGTGGGCGACCCTGTGTTGGGCGGCCCGGTAGCGTCCAACCCTGAGTTGTTCAACACAATACCGCGCTACATGCATGTGCCGCTGGTGCTGGACCCCGGCACCGGCCTCAAACTTTCCAAGCAAAACCACGCCCCGGCGCTGGATCTTTCCCAACCGCTTGCCACCCTGATGCAGGCATGGCGCGCGCTAGGGTTCGACACTTTCTCCGCCGCCGGGCCAGATGATTTCTGGCCGGCAGCCACCGCGCGCTGGGCAAGGCGCTGGCGCATCTCAGGCTGATGCCCGCTTGCGGCCCCTGATGGCGACCTGATGGCTGCCTAACTAACGCCGGATTTCAGCCTGACTGGGGCATGATCACAGCCCCATTTTTCAGCCCCTTTTCCGCCCATTTATGCCGCGCCGCCGCGGCATTCACCGCTTGGCGCGTAAGCACTCCCAGTCGATTGCCTGCACTTCCTGCCGTGTGGCAGGCAAGGGCGCGTATTCGACCGTCAATCCCGAGGGCCGCAGCGTGCAGACCGCAAAACCCGCCCCCTGCACCAAACTGAGATGCTCATGGCAAAGAATGTCCTTGGCATGATGCAGGCCCGTCGCCACCGCCAGCATCGTGCCGTACCAATTCGATACGCGGTCGTAATGGATATGGCCGCAGAACATGCCTGCCACCTGGTGCCCGCGCAGCAGGTCGCGCAGGCGCCGCGTATCCGCCAGGCTGAGTGTTTCCCATTGCCCGGTTTCATCGTCTTCATCCAGCGCAGGCGCATGGTGCGCCACCAGCAAACGCGGCATCTCGGGATGGGCCTCCAGGCGCTGGCGCAGCCAGCCGAACTGGCCATCATCCAGCGCGCCGCCAATCTGTCCGGGCACGCTGGTATCCAGCACGATGACATGCACACCCGCCACCACCTGGTCGTAGTGACAGGGCGCGGCAGCGCCGGATTCGGCATGCGGCAATTGCAAAGCCGCGCGCAGCGCCGAGCGCTCGTCATGGTTACCGGCCGCATACAGCACCGGCATGCGCAAAGGCGCCATCAAGCTGGCCAATGTGCGGTAGCTGTCCGCATCCCCGCGGTTGCTCAGGTCACCGCTGACCAGCACGAAAGCCGGCGCAGGCTGCATGGCCTGAAGTGTCTCGACCACAGCGGCCAGCCGGCTGGCCGTATCCGATTTCAGGCCCGGGTCGGCGCTTTGGTCACCGATATGCAAATCCGTCAGATGGATGAAAGTAATAGGCGGGAAAGAAGCAGCGGAAGACATGGAAAGAAGATTCCTGATGAGCGGAAAAGTGCAAGGCACGACTAAACAGCGAGAGAACGAAAGAACATGTCGCCGGGCAGGCGCAGCTCATTTGATGCCGGCGCGCATAAAGCTCTGGATGAACTGTTTCTGGAACAACAGGAACGCCACCAGCAAAGGCGCCGAAGTCAGCAAGGTCGCGGCCGAGATAATGGCCCAGCTGGTGCCCTGGTCTGGCGAAGAAAACACCTGCAGGCCCACCGTGACCGGGCGGGTGGATACCGAGTTCGTGACAATCAGCGGCCACAACAGGTTGTTCCAGTGATAGCTGATGGAAACCAGGCCATACGCCACATAAACGGGCCGCGCCAGGGGCACATAGACACGCCAGAGTATGCCCAACGTGCCTGCGCCTTCGATACGGGCCGCATCCTCCAGCGCGCGCGGGGTCGCCAGGAAAGTCTGGCGCAGCAGGAAGATGCCGAACGCCGAGGCGAAATACGGCATGCCGATGGCCAGCAAGGAATCCAGCAAGCCCATGCCGCTGATCGTGCGGTAGTTCTCCACCATCAGCATTTCCGGCATGATCATGAGCTGCAGCAGCACCAGGTAGAACAGCACATTGCGGCCGGGAAACTGGAACCGGGCAAAGGCATAGGCCGCGAGGGTACACAGCACAAACTGCACCGCCATGATGACCGTCACCAGCATGGCGGTGTTCACCATATACGTCGCGAAGGGCGCGGCATCCCAGGCTGCGCGGAAGTTTTCCAGCGTCAGCGGCGCCGTCAGGCTGAAGCGGACTTCATAGGCAGCCGGGTGAATGGCCGTCCAGACCGCATAGGCAAATGGCAGCAGCCACAACAGCGCCAGCAGCCAGGCGCCTGCGTTTTCCAGCCAAGCCGCCGTCAGGCAAGCCTGCAAGCGTGACGGCCAGCCGGAACGCCGTGACGGGACGGCATGGCCGCCTGCGCCCGTGACAGAGGACAGGGCTGCACCTGCCCCGGATTGCGTGCTCATCTTCATTGGTAATGCACCTTTTTATCCAGCCAGGCGAACTGCACGAACGCCAGGATTGCCATCAAGGCCAGCAAGACCACCGTCAAGGCCGAGGCGTAGGCCGTATCCCAGTACTTGAAGCCGACGTTGTAGATGTAATGCAGCAACAAATTGCTGGCATTGTCCGGGCCGCCGCGCGTCATGACGATGACGTGGTCGATCAGCCGGAACGAATTGATGAGCGCATTAATCATCACGAACAAGGTGGTCGGCATCAGCAGCGGCCAGGTCACGCGGCGGAAAAATGTCCAGCGCGACGCCCCTTCCAGGGTCGCGGCTTCGCGCAAGGCGGGGTCCATCTGCTGCAAGGCGGCCAGGTAGAAAATCATGAAAAACCCCGCTTCCTTCCAGACCGCCAGCACCATCAGGCAGATCAGTGCCGTGGCGGGATCGCCCAGCCAATTTTTCTCGGTCAGCCCGAACAGACCGCGCAACTGATCCAGCAGGCCATAATCCGGGGTGTAAAAGAACAGCCAGATGTTGGCGACGGCAATCATCGGCAACATGGTGGGCAGGAAAAATGACAAACGCATCCAGGCCCGGCCACGCATGCCGCTGTTGACGATCAGCGCCAGGCCCAGCGCCAGCACAATGGCGGCAGGTACCGTCACCAGGGCATAGAGCGTGCTGTTCCAGAGCGAAGTCATGAAAACCGGGTCATCCAGCATGACCGCGTAGTTTTCCAGCCCGACAAACGCCGCCGGGCGGGCGCCGACCGGCGTGCTGAAAAAACTGTGGATAAACGTGGCAACCGCCGGGTAATGCGTGAACGCCACCAGCAGCACCACTGCCGGCAACAGCAACAGCCAGCCCTGGACGGGAGCAAAGCGCAAATTCATGATGAGTCTCTTTCAGACAGACGGGCCGGAACGGCTGGCCTGGACGCAGCCGGGAGGCCATGCCCAGGCATGGCGCCCCCCGGCTGCGGCGCGGCAGGCGCCCGGCCGGCTGCGATTCCCGGTTCAGCGATAGCGGCGCAAAATGCGCTCGGATTCGGCCTGGGCATCGTCCATGGCCTGTTGCGCCGTCTTGCGGCCCGTCAGGGTGGCCTCGATGTTGTCGTCGATCAGACGCGCCACCCGCTGATTGTCATGCGTGGACAACTCGGCCACGGCATATTCCAGCTGGTCACGCGCTACGGCGGCTGCCGGGAACTCCGCCACATAGGCCTGCATGGCCGGTGTTTCCCAGGCATCCGGGCGCACGGCCACATAGCCGGTGCGTATGCCCCATTGCGCCGCGCGCTCGGCCGAGGTCAGCCATTTGGCGAGCGTAAAGGCAGCCTGCTGCTCTTCGGGCGTGGCATCCTTGAACAGATAGATGTTGCCGCCGCCAGTCGGCGTGCCGCGCTGTTTGCCAGCCGGCAGCATCGCGACGCCGAAGGGGAAGGGCGCATTGGCGCGCACATTGGTCAGGTTGCCCGTGGTGGTGGTCATCATGGCCGTGCGGCCTTCAAAGAAATCCTTGGGTGTGGTCGCCCATTCAATGGCGCCAGGTCGCATCACTTTGTGCTTGCCGCCCAGATCCACCCAGAATTGCATCGCTTCGACCACTTCGGGCGAATTGAAGTAGGTCTGCTTGCCATCTTCGCTGGCGATCTTGCCGCCGTTCTGCGCCACATAGCCTTGCAGCAGCCAGTAGGCCGTCAATGAGGACGGCACCTGCATGCCCCAGCGCACCACATTGCCTTTTTCGTCCTTCTTGGTCAGCTTATCCGCAAATTCGGTCACCTCGTCCCAGGTTTGCGGGCCGCGCTCCGGGTCCAGCCCCGCTTCGCGGAAAGCATCCTTGTTCCAGAAGAAGACGGAAGTCGAACGCTGGAAAGGAATGCCCCAGGTCTGGCCGTCGCTCTGGCTATTGCGCATGAAACCGGGGAAGAAACCTTGCAGCCAGGCACGGTCCTCGTCCGTTTTCACCAGCGTGTCGATGGGCACCAGCACGTCCTGGTCGCGCAGGGTGTACATCTCCGTGGACAGCATGATGGCTGCCGCTGGCGGCTTGCCGCTGCGAGCGGCCGTGAGGGATTTGGCCGCCGTTTCGTTATAGGTGCCGGAATACACGGCCTGCACGCGGATATCGGGATGCTCGGATTGGAAATCCGCCACCATTTCATCAATGATTTTCGTCACCGGGCCGCCAATGGCTACGGGGAAATAGAAAGCAATATCCACTGGCGCGGCCAGGGCCGGAGTGCCCGCGATCAGGCCGGCCAGCGCCAGCCCTGCTGCGCCAGCGCGCTTTTTCAAGGTATGCAGAATCATTTACGTATCCAGAGGAACGTTGAGGGGAAAAACCAAGGCGTCAGCACCGGCCGCTCAGGCGGCCAGCGACTGCCGCGTATTCAGCGCGCCGGGCCCATCCAGACGCAGGCCGGTTGCGCTATCGAAAAAGTGGCAAGCCGATTCCGGCCAGGACAGCATCAGCGCATCGCCGGGCTTGCCCGAAAAATGGCTGTCATGACGAACGGCCAGCATGGCCGCGCCAATGCGGCAGCTCAGAATATGATCGGCACCGTGATATTCCACATGGTCGAGCACCGCCGACACGCCGCCCGCGCCGGACAGGCGGATGCTTTCCGGCCTCAGCCCCAGGCTGATGGACTGTGGCGCCCGGCCCGGCCAAAGGCAGATTTCCGTCCCCGGCAATACCGCGCCCGCCTGGCGGTTTTCCAGCGGCACCAGATTCATGGGCGGCACGCCAATGAAGCGGGCGGCAAAGTGCGTGGCAGGGCGGTGATACAGCTCGCTGGGCGCAGCCTGCTGTTCAATGCGCCCGCCACGCATCAGAATGACCTGGTCGGCCATGCTCATGGCTTCGGTCTGATCATGCGTGACATACACCATGGTCATGCCCAGGCGCTGCTGCAGGTCACGGATCTCACGACGCATTTCATGGCGCAGTTGCGCATCCAGATTGGAGAGCGGCTCATCCATCAGGCAAACCGAAGAACGCGCCACAATGGCGCGCCCAAGCGCGACACGCTGCTGCTGGCCGCCGGACAACTGGCCCGGTTTGCGCATCAGCAAGCCTTGCAAGCCCAGCACATCGGCCGCATGGCGCAAACGCTTGGCGCGCTCGGCGGGCGCCACACGCCGGATTTTCAGGCCAAAAACAATGTTTTCCGCGACGGTCAAATGGGGCAGCAGGGCATAGTTCTGGAACACCATGGACAAGCCCCGCGCCGCTGGCGGCAGGTCGGTCACATCACGGCCGCCCAGCAGGATACGGCCGCTATCCGGCCGTTCCAGCCCGGCCAGCAGGCGCAAGGTCGTGGACTTGCCGCAGCCTGACGGCCCCAGCAGCACGGTCATGCTGCCGGCCGGCACCTCGAAGGACACGTCATTGACCGCCAGTTCGCCGCCCCAGCCACGCTTGAGCGACTGGATCGACAGGGCGCTCATCGGATTTGCTCCAGCGCGCCGTCTTCATGCAGGACGCCTGCGGGTACCGTCGAATGGCCATGCCAATTGAGGCAGGTCACCGTGGCAAAGCCTGCGTCGATCAAGGCATTTTCGTCGCCATCGCCCGCCAGGTAGCGGCGCAGCGCCAGCGGCTCGATCAGCGCATGCTCACGCCCGCGCTCGGCATGGATAATGACCTGCGTGGCAACCTTATCACTGCCCCGGCGCGCGGCGCGCAAAGAGGCCGGCAGGCGGCGCGGCAAATTGACGTTGAGCCAGTGGCCATCGCGCGACCATTCTTCGCGAGCCAGCCAGAAGCCCTGCAAGCGCTCCGCCAGCCAGCGTTCGCCGTCTTCGTCACCGCTGCTGTCCCGCGGCCGGGAAAAAGCCACGGCGGGAATGCCGCACAGCGCGGCCTCACGGGCGACCGCCATGGTGCCGGAGTAGGCCACGTCTTCAGCCACGTTACGGCCTTCGTTGATACCGGACAGCACCAGATCAGGCTGGCGCTCCCCGCGGAACAGCCAGGATACCCCGGCGATCACGCAATCTGCCGGTGTGCCGCTGCACGCGTAGCGGCGCGGGGCGCGCTGCGTCACTTCAAAGCTGCGGCGCAGGGTAATGCCATGGCCATAGCCGCTGCGGTTGCCATCCGGCGCCACCACCCAAACATCATCGGTCAGCAGCCGCGCGGCACGCTCCAGCAGCGCCAGGCCCGGCGCGTCGATACCATCGTCGTTGGAAATGAGAACTCGCATATATCCGCTTTTTGTCTGTGGATTCCCCGGGTCAATTTCCCGGCAATGCGAGCAAGTCTATTGAACAAAAGTTTCTCTAAAATGACATTTATTCATTTCCAACGATCTTGCGCCGTCCTGACGGACGCGCTGGAAAATGACATATACGGCAGGTTATCCTGCCCGCTTCCGTTCCTTTTCTCCCTGTAGCGATGTCAGACACCAGCCCTCTTGCCGCCAGCGATTTCCTGTCACCCGATACCCATGATGTGAAACTGCGCGCCGCCTGGCTCTACCATGTCGAGCAACTCACCCAGGAGGAAGTCGCCCGGCAACTGGGCCTGAATCGCAGCAAAGTGCTGCGCCTGCTGGCCGCCGCGCGCGAAGAGGGGCTAGTGCAGATTTCCATCAATGGCCGGGGCAGCGATATGCTGCGGCTGGAGCAGGCGCTGACGGCTCGCTTCGGTTTGCAGCAAGCCATCGTCGTGCCCGTCTCTGGCCTCTCGGAAGCCCTGGCGATCCAGGCTGTCGCCCACGCGACGGGCCGTTATCTGTCCGA
This sequence comes from Kerstersia sp., assembly GCF_052103615.1. Taxonomy (NCBI): domain Bacteria; kingdom Pseudomonadati; phylum Pseudomonadota; class Betaproteobacteria; order Burkholderiales; family Alcaligenaceae; genus Kerstersia; species Kerstersia sp. The sequence goes on from NZ_JBQEKA010000003.1 coordinate 104,635, forward strand.
ACAGATCAATGATGGCATTTCCATCGGCGTGGGCTGGGGCGCTACGCTGCATCATGCGATCCGGTCACTGGCCTGGCGTCATATCCGCGATGCGACGGTCGTCTCTTTATTGGGCGAAGTCACCCATGCCGGCGCCGACAGCCCCTCGGCCGTCGCCTGGCAACTGGCACATTTCTATCGCACCGAGCTGTACCAGATCACAGCGCCCGTCTTCGTGCCCAGCCCCGAACTGGCGCAGGCGCTCTGGCAGATAGACGAAATGGCCAAGCTGCAGGCACGCGCGCAGGCGCTGGACCTGGTTTTGCTGAGCGTGGGCGATCTGAGCCGCCAGGCCTCTATTTTCCGGCGCGGCCTGCTTGCCTGGGACACGGCCGACAGCCTGAAAGCGGCCGGGGCCGTCGGGGATGTGCTCTGCCATTTCGTCGATGCCGCGGGCCAAATCGTGGACCATCCGGCCAATCAGCGCGTCATGGCCATTCACCCCGCCAGTCTCGCCGCCGTCCCGCGCATCGTGATTTCCTCCTGTGGCGCGCGCAAGGCGCAGGCCATCATCGCCGGCATCGCCGCCACCCGGGCGCATACACTGATTACCGATGAAACCGCCGCCAGGGCCATGCTGAGACTGGCGGGCACGGCCTGAGCCGGATGCGTTGGCTGCCTGCGACAGCGGCGGCCAACGGACTTCTCTTTTATACATGCCGACCTAAAATACCTCTGTCTGCCTCGCCCCTCAGGTTATGGGCGGTGCTCCTTGCAGCTGGCCGCCTCTAGCGTCTGGATCCGTCGGCGCACCTTCTGCCTGCCGGCGCCGCACCCTCAGCTGTCTTTTTCCTTTTCCGCATACACATGCCCGCCGATTTGATTGCCACCGACATCTATTCCTGGACGACACTGATCGCCCTGCTCGGCAGCCTGGCGCTGGCGGCCTTTCTGGGCAAATACACCTGGGGCCGGCGCTTCAAGCACACCAATACCTCCGACGATGAGCTCAAGGTGGTTCTGGGCGCAGCGCTCTCCCTGTTTGCCTTGCTGATCGGCTTTATCCTGACATTCGCCATCAACGGCTATAACCTGCGGGTATCGGCCGAAGAAAATGAAGCCATCGCCATCGGCAATGCGCTGCAGCACACGACATTGCTGGAAGAATCGAAGCAGGAGCAGGCGGAAAAAATGCTCACGCAGTATCTCGAACTGCGCATCCGCTTCTTTGAAACCAATGATGATGCGCAGCGCGCCGAGCTGCGCCTGCAAGCCATCCAGCTGCAAACACGCATGTGGACGCTGATCAGCAAAATCGCGCTGGCCAACCCCAATACCATCATCAAAACCGCCCTGGATGCCAGCAGCAATCTCTATACGGCGCAGCAGAAAACCATGTCCAGCTGGCGGCGCCAGGTGCCCAATGCGGCCTGGGCCATTCTGCTGATGTTCGGGCTGTGCTCCAATTTCATGATCGGCTACAACATCCGCGGCAAGCAAGGCAGCAATCTGCTGATCCTGACTTTCCCCGTCATCACCGCGCTGGCGCTCTTCCTGATCGCGGAAATCGACATTCCGGGCAGGGGCTTGATCCAGGTCGCCCCCGACAACCTGGAAGCCATCAAGATCACGCTGGCCCGCGGCGGCCTGGCGCCCTGAGCCAGAGGGCTGAACCAGGCTGGCCGCCAGGCGGCCTGATCAGTTTTCCTGCGCTGGCGGCGCCGGCACCGAGCCGGTAGCGGCCTGCGCGGCACGCTGTGCGTTTTCGGTAGCTATCCTCGCGGCAGCGTTGGCATCGGCAGCCACCGCAGACTGCGCTGGCGGCTCTGCCTGCGCCCCGGCGGCCTGCGGCGCAGGGTCCGCCACGCCTGGCGCCTCAATCACAGGCGTCTGACGTTTTTCCTGGGCAGCCTCGCCCGCCTTGGCAGGCTGGCTGACCCCTGCGGCAGACATAGGCTGCATCTCTGCATCACGCAATTGCAGCAACACGGAACGGCCCGAATCATCCACGCGGAACTCGCCATAGCGGGCAGGCGAAAAATAGGGTTCCAGGCCTTCGGCAAAGAAATACGCGCCCGTCAGCACCAGACTGGTGCTATCCCACTGACTACGGCGCAGCGGAATGAGCACTTCATCCTCCGCCTGGGGCTGGGCCGCCGGCTGCAGGCGCAGTATTTGCGCCGGACGCTCCGCGCCCGCGGCAAACACGGCATAGCCCATGGTGTCCGCCTCCTTATCGCCCCAGCGCAAAGCGCGGTCTTCCGCGTACGCCAGCTCCATGTAATCCCCCTGCAACAAGGCCCGCGGGTCCAGCGGCGCCAATTCCAGCAGCAGCGGTTTGCCATGCGCCAGGATACTTTCGTAGCGCATCACCCCCGCGTTGGCGACCAGCAGGACTGCCAGCAATCCGCCAGCCAGCCCCGCCTGCACACCCCTGCTGCCAGCCGCCAGGCGGCCCGCCGCATCCTCCGCTGGCGCGCCGTTGTTGCGGCGGAAACTGCGCTGCAAGACAAACGCCACCCCCAGCGCCAGGCAGCCGCCCACCACCAGCCATTGCGCCTTTTCCAGCAGGGAGACATGCAGGCCATAGTAATAATCGAACAGGCCCAGCAATAACGCCAGTGTGCCGAAGACACGCAACCAGCGGCGTTGTACCGCAATCCCCAGCCAGACCCAGATCAGCGCGATCAACACCGCCGGGGCCGACAGGCAGACCAGCGAGATTGCCAGCGTCATCAAGGTCAATCCGGCACGCCAGGCCTGGGAGGGCCGTTGCGGCAGGCTGCGCAACACCATCAGGGCCACGGCAGCGGGCAGAACGGCATACAGCAAGGTAATGCAGCCAAACAGCACATCCCGGCCCAGCAGGGCGGGCAGGTGCTGCAAGGTCACGCTGCCCATGCCGAAAATCGCTATTTGCGCCACCAGCATCCAGGCCAGCGCCCCCGGCAGCAGCCAGCTCAGGCGCCGGGTGCCATACGCCAGGACAAACGCCAGCAAGGCGCCCACCGTCAGCAGCCAGACATCAGGCGCCAGCGGCATCAGGTTGCTCCAGCCATGCTCCATATTCCACCAGATCAGGTCACCCAGCGAATCCGTGCCCTGGATCTGCACCCAGAACAGCCACTGTATGACCACCATCAGGCAGCCTGCCTGCATCAGCGCCGCCAGGAAACGGATGATACGGCCCGTCCCGGCCGCATACAGGGCGCACGCCGCCAGCCCCAGGCCCACATAGCCATAGGGGTCGGGCAGCAGCATGATCAGCCCGAAACCAAAAAACCCCATGCCGACGACCCCGGCCGCCACGCCTACCTGTTCCACCATATTGCCCATCTGGCCGCCACGCGCCAGCGGCGGACGGTTGCCAGCCGCGGCCTGCGCCGCCTCAGTAGCTGCATCAGTAGCTGCATCAGATGCGGCACCTGAGGCAATAGCAGGGGCCCTGGCCTTTTCTCCCGCCTGCCTCAGCCGCAGGATGACTACCGATATCAGCATCAGGATGATGCCAAAAACTAGGGCGCCTTCCTCGCTTTCTACGATGCCCATCAATAACAGCAAACCCAGGCCGAACAAGGTCACCAGCCAGGCGCCAAAGCCCAGGACGATCTGCACCGACAAGGGCATCTCTTCGCTGACGCGCGCCGCGCGGCCAGTCACCGCTTCATGCAGACGCAGCAAGCGCCAGGCCACCCAGGCCGCTTCAACAACCACCACAATGCTCAGCAGGCTCAAGGTGGCTTCCAGAGACCCGCTATCGGACACCAGCGTCTGCACGACAGCCAGGCTGACCCCTATCGCCCCCAAGGCGACAATCGCCAGCACCCAGAGATCGGCCTGCGCCACCCGGCTGAAGCGCCGCCACAGCCAGACCGACGCCAGCAGCCAGAGCCCCGTCAAAATGGCCAGCGGAACCAGCGGATACTCATGCCCATAGCTGTGAGCCTGCACAATGCCCATGCCGACTTCCATGGCCAGCGGCCACAATGCCAGCGCCGTCAGCAAGCGCATGCCCGCCTTGCCGCGCGCACCAAAGCGCTCGCCATAGAAATGCCAGAGCGCCAGGCAGATCAGATTGGGCAAAGCCAGTTGCCAGCTGCCCAGGCTGCCGCGAAAATAGGGAATCGCCAGAAAGCTGTTGCCCGTGCCCAGCCACAACACCAGGGCAAAATTCATGATGACCAGGCTGAACAGCCACAAGCCGGGGCGCCGCGCCGTCAATGCCCAGGGCAGCAGCAAGAGCGCCCACCAGGCAAAAAGCTGCCAGCTTTGGGCGCCCGTCTGGTAAGTTTGGCCGACCAGTCCCAGCAATGCGCCGATGCCAATGGCTGCCAGCATCAGCAGCGCCAGGAACAGATTTCCCTGCGTGCCCCGCCGGCGGGCGTCCCAAAACGCCAAACCGACCGTTGCAATCAGCAACACTTGCAATCCGATCAGGCGTGTCCATTTCCCCAATGACGTCCAGTTGGCCGCCAGCAAACAGATCAACCCGCTGGAAAGCAAGATGGCGCCTAGCCAAAGCGCTTGTGAGGACAGCAATTTCTGCCAATTCCAGCCCGCTGTGTCAATCTCATCCTGGCTGATCGCTTGCATGTCTTGATTCTCCAACCGTATGATTCCCCGCAACCTGGCGCCAGGCGCTCCTTGGAAACACATGGAAAAAACGCTGATTATTGCCGAGAAACCCTCGGTAGCCCTTGATATCTCACGCGCCCTCGGCGGTTTCAAGCGTGAGGGCGATTATTTCGAAAGCGATCGTTACGTGCTGAGTTCCAGCATCGGGCATCTGCTGGGTCTCGTCGCGCCCAACGATCCGGTACGCGGAAAATGGAGTTTTACGCATCTGCCGGTCATTCCGCCGCAATTCGAACTGGCTCCCGCCGACAAGAAATCGACGGAACGGCTGAAGATGCTGGTGAAGCTGATCAAGCGCAAAGATGTCGGTGACATCATCAACGCCTGTGACGCGGGACGTGAAGGGGAGCTGATCTTCCGCTACATCACCCAGTATGCGGGCACGAAGAAGCCGATCAAACGTTTGTGGCTGCAGTCGATGACGCAGGCCGCCATCCGCGAAGCCTTCGAAAACCTGCGCGATGATGTGGACCTGCAGCCGCTGGAAGCCGCTGCCCGGTCGCGCGCCGAAGCCGATTGGCTGGTGGGGATCAACGGCACGCGCGCCATGACGGCGTTCAACAGCAAGGACGGCGGCTTTTTCAAGACGCCGGTGGGCCGTGTGCAAACGCCGACGCTGGCCATCGTGGCCGAGCGTGAAGAACGCATCCGCCGCTTCGTCTCCCGGGATTACTGGGAAGTGCGGGCGCAGTTCGTGGCCGCCGCCGGTCTGTATGAAGGCCGCTGGATAGACCCGGATTTCAAGAAGGACGAACGCGACCCCGAAAAGCGCGAATCGCGCCTGTGGTCGCAGGCTGCCGCGCTGAGCGTGGTGGCCGCTTGCCGCAACCAGCCTGGCAGCGTCACGGAAGAGTCGCGCCCCAGCACGCAGTTGTCACCGGCCTTGTTTGACTTGACGTCGCTGCAACGCGAAGCCAACTCGCGTTTCGGTTTTTCCGCCAAGGCCACGCTGTCGCTGGCGCAGTCGCTGTACGAACGCCACAAGGCCTTGACGTACCCGCGTACCGATTCGCGCTATCTGCCGGAAGACTATATCGCCACGAGCCACGAGGTGGTGGGCGCCTTGTCGCAAGGGGAATCCGCCGCAGCCGGCGTGAATCCTCATGCGCAGCGGATTTTGCAGGAAGGCTGGATCCGCCCCAACCGCCGCATTTTCGATAACAAGAAAGTGTCGGATCACTTCGCCATCATTCCGACGCTGCAAGTGCCGCGCGAGCTGAGCGAAGCCGAAACCAAGATTTATGACCTGGTGGTGCGCCGCTTCCTGGCGGTGTTTTTCCCCGCAGCCGAGTACCGGGTGACGACCCGGCTGACGGAAGTCAATGGCCATCGTTTCAAGACCGAGGGCAAGGTGCTGGTGCAGCCCGGCTGGCTGGTGCTGTATGGCCGCCAGGCGCAAGGCGATGAAGCCAATCTGGTGGCCGTGGCCGATGGCGAGAAGGTGCGCACCGAGGAGGTCGAGGCCGTGGGCCTGGCCACCAAACCGCCAGCGCGCTACAACGAAGCGACGCTGCTGTCGGCCATGGAAGGCGCGGGCAAACTGGTCGATGATGAAGAGTTGCGCGAGGCCATGTCCGAGCGCGGCTTGGGCACGCCTGCCACACGCGCTGCGATTATCGAAGGCCTGCTCAACGAGAGTTACCTGCGCCGCGATGGCCGCGATCTGATTCCTACCGCCAAGGCGCGTCAGCTGATGACCTTGCTGGCGGGCCTGGATGTGCGCGAGCTGACGTCGCCGGAACTGACGGGCGAGTGGGAGCATAAGCTCAAGCAGATCGAGCAGCGCAAGCTGGACCGCGATGCGTTCATGCGCGAGATCGCGCAGATGACGCAGGTGATCGTGAAGCGCGCCAAGGAGTATGAGCGCGATACGGTGCCTGGCGATTATGCGACGCTGACGACGCCCTGCCCGAAGTGCGGCGGGGTGGTGAAGGAGAATTACCGGCGTTTCGCGTGCACGCAGTGCGATTTTTCGATCAGCAAGCATCCGGGCGGCCGGACGTTCGAGTTGCCGGAAGTGGAGGCTTTGCTGGCCAAGCGCGAGATTGGTCCGTTGCAGGGGTTTATCAGCAAGATGGGCCGGCCATTCGCCGCGATTCTTCGTATCGACGATGAGTTCAAGCTGAATTTTGATTTCGGTCAGAATGACGACGAGGACGAGGAAGAGACTGATTTTTCACAGCAGGAGCCTGTGGGCGTCAGCCCGATCAGCGGCGGCAAGGTCTATGAACATGGCATGCATTATGTGAGCGAGCATGCGGTGGGGCCGAATAAGAATCCGGCGGATTTCCGTTGCGGCAAGGTGATTTTGCAGCAGGAGATTTCCCGCGAGCAGGTGGCCAAGCTGTTGCGTGATGGCCGGACGGATTTGCTTGATGGTTTTGTATCGAGCCGGACAAATCGCAAGTTCAAGGCGTATTTGGTGTTGCAGCCGGACGGTAAGGTCGGGTTCGAGTTCGAGCCGCGTCCTGAGAAGAGCGGGAAGGCAGCGGGTAAGACAGCCGCCAAGACCAGCGCCAAGACCACTAAGACGGCAAGTAAGACGGCGGCGAAGTCGGCAACCAAGACAGCGGCGAAAAAGGCGGCGACCAAAACGGCAGCCACCAAGACAGCGCGCAAGACCGCTGCGAAGAAGCCGGCGGCGGAGGAGTAAGTCTTCGGACTGACGGTGCCTGTCAGCGTCATGCTGGCTCAGGAGAGGCGTGGGAGGAGTCCCACGCCTTTTTTGCGTCTGGTGTGTGCTCCTTTGCTACACCAAAGAGGCCAGAGGGTCTGGAGGCGTTCTGCGCGGGATGCGTGACAGGGGTTCATGTGTGTGATGCACACCGTGGCTTTTCCGCGCTAAAGGCTTTTTTTGTGAGGGGGCAAGTGCTAAGCCGCGCAGCGGGGGTTCCAGGGCGGGCCGCAGATCGCGTGGTTCCGGCTGCGCCGGAACTGCCCGCGCCTGACGGCCTCAGCGGGGCGGACGCGCAACTCGCGAAGCGGACAGTCCCCCGGACTGTCCGCAAGCGTTTCGCTCAGACATGCGCGTCCTTGCTTCCCCGCTGAGGCCGCCAGGCACGGCACGCTCCACTGCGGCCCGCCCTGGAACCCCCGCTGCGCTGATAGGGTGCATGAGCAACGAGGCAAGGCATGGGCGGCAGTCAAGGATGAGGCCAGTGAGGGATGAAGATTACTGATGAGGGACGAGTTCCGGATGGGCCGTTTTGAACGATGGCATCTGACGGCTTGTTTTGGATTGTCTGTTCTAGTCGCCTGCTCTAGGTTGCTTGCTCTGGGTTGCCTGTCCTAGTCGCCGGGTTCTGGTGGTTTGTGTTGGGTTGCGGGGGGTTGTTGCGCAACTGGTGATATGTTGCCTTTTCGGAACGCTCTGATGGTATGTGGGGCTTGGATGCTGCATGCGCAAAATCGCAGGCCTATAATTCGCCCGGTCGGGCTTTGCCTGTCTTTAACGTTCCTCATCATCATGATTCAGCACCGCGCCCCGTCGCGTACCTCCCTGGGCTGGCGTCCTAGCCGCCGTGAGTTTGTCCCCTGTAATCCTCGTAATGAAACGCCGCAAGACGGGCAAGATCATGCCCAGCCGCAAGCCAGCCAGGCTGATAAAAACGGCCAGATTGCGTGAGTAGCAAGCCCCGTTCCTCTGCCAAGGACAAGCACGCCGATGCGCCTGCCGCTGTGCGTACGGCCGGGCGGACGGGCAAGGCGGAAGCTGCCTGGCATCGCTTGGCGGATTCCCCTGTGCACGGCAAAGGGGTGTTCGCCTCGCGCGATATCCCTGCCGGCACCCGTATTCTTGAGTATGAAGGCGAGCGGATCGACCAGGAGACGGCGGATGACCGACATCCGGTCAATCCTGATGATCCTTTTCATACTTTCTTTTTCGCTTTGAGCAGCGGCACCGTGATTGATGGCGGCGTGGACGGCAATGATTCGCGCTGGATCAATCATGCCTGCGCCCCGAACTGCGAGACGCAGGAAGGGCGGCATGGCAAGCGGGTGTATATCGTTACCCTGCGCGATATCCAGGCGGGCGAAGAGCTGAATTACGATTACGGCCTGGTGATTGAAGGCCGTCAGACCCGCAAGCTCAAGGCGCAATACCGTTGCCTGTGCGGCGCGCCCGAGTGCCGCGGCACCATGCTGGCCCCGCCGCCAAGCAAGCGGGCCAGGAAGGCAGACGGCAAGTCTGCGGCAAAAGGCGGCTGACCAGAGGCCGGGCCGTCAGCCCGGGCATCTGGCAACGCGGCAAGCTAGCCTCTTCAGAACTGCCTTGTAAAAGTACGGCCAAGCTACGGTATTTTCTTAGGATTTTGCCGTTTCAGGCCTGCCTCAGGCACGCTGAAAAACCGGTCTTCCACATAAATATCCACAATTATCCAGATGCGATATGCGCCCTCATCGAAGCGACATGGCGGCGCCTATGGATGCAAGACCGCGATTTGCCGGGTACGATGCGGGCAGTTCCTTGGATTGCGTATTTCCGCCAAGCCGCGCCAATACTGGTTCCCGGCATAGACACTACTGTCTTGCCTAGCCCTGGGCGGGCAAAAGCTTGCCTTTCCGGCGCACGCCAGCGCTGCGCCAGTTAGGCGCGCAGACGCGGAAACAGCCTGGCAAAATCGCAGACCTGCCGTTTTATTAACAGACTTATCCACAGCCGATCACCATGTCCATTCTTGATGCCAAGCCTATCGTCGCCATCGCCACCGCGCCCGGCCGTGCCGGTATCGGCATCATCCGTTTGTCGGGTCTGGCGCTGGGCCCCTTGGTGCAGGCGCTGCTGGGGCAGGATCTGAAGCCGCGCCACGCGCATTTTCTGCCTTTCCGTGACGGCGACGGCAGTACCATCGACGAAGGCATTGCCATTCATTTTCCCGGGCCGCATTCGTACACAGGCGAAGACGTGCTGGAACTGCAAGGCCATGGCGGCCCGGCAGTGCTGCGCCGGCTGCTGCAACGCTGCCTGGATGCCGGACGGACGCATGGACTGAGGCTGGCCGCACCCGGTGAATTCACCCAGCGCGCTTTTCTTAATGGCCGCCTGGATCTGGCGCAGGCCGAAGCCGTGGCGGATTTGATCGACGCCAGTTCGGAAGCCGCCGCACGCAGCGCCGTGGCTTCGCTATCCGGCGTTTTCTCGGCCAAGGTCAATGATTTGGCCGACCGCATCACTCACTTGCGCATTCTGGTGGAAGCCACGCTGGACTTTCCCGAAGAAGAAATCGACTTCCTGGAAAAATACCAGGCCGCCGCCACGCTGACAGGCCTGCGCGCCGAACTGGCGGACATCCTCGCCAAAACCCGCCAGGGCGTCGCCTTGCGCGATGGCCTGAAAGTCGTGCTGGCGGGCGAGCCCAATGTCGGCAAGTCCAGCCTGCTCAACGCTCTCGCCGGGGAAGACATTGCCATCGTCACCCCCATCGCGGGCACCACACGCGACAAAGTCACCCAAGAAATCCATCTGGATGGCGTCCCGCTGCACATCATCGACACTGCCGGCCTGCGCGACACGGATGACCTGGTCGAAAGCCTGGGCATAGAACGCAGCTGGAACGAAATCGCCAACGCCGACATCGTGCTGCACCTGCAAGACGCCCGCCTGCCGGTCCAAGCCATCAGCGCGCGCATCCTGGGCCACTGCCGCCCAGGCGTGCCCGTGCTGCAAGTCTTCAACAAAATCGACCTGGCGGAAAAGGAAACCGGCACGGCATGGCAGCTCAGCTCCGCCGCCGTCACCGGCATAGCAGCCAGCACAAGCGCCGCCACGGAACCGCCCGAGAGCCGCCCGAACGGCACGCGCCATACCCTGACAACCATAGGCATCTCCGCCAAGCGCGGCGACGGCCTGGACGCGCTACGGCAGCAACTGCTGCACCTTGCAGGCTGGACCCCCGGCGAAGCCTCCCCCTGGCTCGCCCGCGCCCGCCACGTCGAAGCCCTGAACCTCGCCAGCGCCCACCTGGAAATGGCAGCCCTGCATGCCGCCCAGAACGACACCGTCCTGGACCTCTTCGCCGAAGAGCTGCGCCTAGCGCACGACGCGCTGGGCGAAATCACCGGCAAGGTCAGCAGCGATGATTTGCTGGGACTGATTTTTTCCAGTTTCTGCATCGGGAAGTAATCCTGCCCCTGGGCCTCTCCCGGTCACTCACGCATACCGCACCCAAAGCGCCGACCCCGGCGCGCAGCGGGCCCAAGCGCGAATGCGAATGCGGATGCGGAGCGGCGCTGAGTGATGGGCCTGCCCTCGGCCCAGCAGCCTCAGGGCGCCATCCCATTTGCTCAGCGTCAGGCAGTCCTGTCGGCAGCCCTGTCAGGCGATCCCTTGGGCTTTCTTCCATTTGCGCAGCCGGCCGCGCGCATTGGCATAAGGCGACGAGGTGTTGAACTGGATCATCCGGCCCTGGGTGTATTTTTCATACCAAGGCGCGCCATACAGCGCTGCCTCAGTCTCATGCTCGACCAAGGCGGTGATGCGGGCATGCACATCGGCAAACTGCCGCAATAGATCGGCGTAACCCAGGCTTGCATGGTCGGCGTAAAACTTTTGCGCCAAACGGCCCAGTTCGTTCCACTTGTAGCCCGTTTCCGGAAAATCCACCGCTGCGCCTCTGGACTTGCCATCACACCATTTGAGTACCAAGAGGTTCCAGCCGATCAGGTAGGCGACCAAGTCGGCCACGCTCATTTTGGTGCCCTGCGCATGGCCTTCGAGCGTGGCTTCCCGCACGCGCTCGGGCGGCATGCTGGCGAGATCGGCCATCAGCCTCTGATAGCTCGTGCGAATCGCGTCAAGGAGTTCCTGCTTGCTTTGTGGCACAGCCATGCGATTTGTCCTGGATGCCGGGCCGGGGTCGTCCCGCTGATGACTGGCATTATCGCCCGGCGGCAGGAACGGCCCGGCTCAGTTCGGCAACTGCGGCGCCATCGTCTTCGCCCGCTATCGCCCCTTTAGGCGCCGCGCGGTGCCGCCAATAAGCACAATAAGCACAATAAGCACAACAAGCAGCCTGGCTTCTGGCGAATCCGCTCTGTATCGCTTTAGCTGCGCACCCGGCTCGTCTGCGCGTACATCAGGCCGGCCAAGACGATCGCAAGCGTTGCGATCCAGTAGGGCGCGTGCATGCTCATGCGGTAGCTGGAGGCGCCCAGCAGCGGGCCTATCATCATGCCCAGACCTTGCGCCGCCCCGCTCAGGCCGCCGACACGAGCCTGGTCACCAGCGCGCTGGGCGCGGTGGGTCAGCAGGCTGAGCAAAAAGGGCAGGAAGGTGCCCAGGCTGAGGCCGAACAGGCCCATGCCGACCAGCTGCCAGGCAAAGCCCGCATCGGTAATCAGTATCGCCAGGCCTAGCGCCCCGATCAGCCCGCCCGTCAAAACCAGACGGCGCTGCGCGCGCGGGTCGGGAATGGAGATTTTCGAGAGCGCCATTTGCGCGCCCACCAGCGTGGCCGCGGTTGCCATCAACTCCGCGCCCGCATATTGGGTCGCCTGAGTACCGGCCAAATGGAATTGATCCTGCATGCGAAAGCCAGTGACCTGCATGAGAATGCCGTAGATGACATAAAGCAGGGTCAGCACCGATAAGGGCTGCCACAAGTCGGCCCAGGCCGTGTGCCGCAGCGGTGCCCCAGGGGACGAGGCTGCGGCTGCGGCCGGTGTCTCGGCGGCCGCAGCCGAGGCCTGAAGACTCGCCGCGCCCGGCAAATATAGCCAGCAAGCGCCGGCTGCCAGCAAGAGCAGGGCGGCGACCACATAGAAAGGCACCAGCAAACCCGCGCTGGTCGCAACCGCCGCCAGGCCGGGCGAAGCCACCAGGCCCAGCGCGAAACTGGCCCCCATGCCCGCCAGCGCCCGGGAACGCGCCGCGCCTTCGGTCACGCGGGCAATATAGGCCTGCGCGGTTGGCAGCAAAGCGGCCGAAAACGGCGAAAGCATCACGCGGCTGAAGACCAGCATGGCGAAGCAAGCCGCCAGCGACATCACGCCCGCGCTGCGCCAGGCCATGGTGTAGCCGAACAGCAGATTGAACACCATCATGGTCAGCAGGGCACCGGTGCAAATGGCTTTGGCAGACAAATACTGGCCCAGCTTGCCCCAGACTGGCCCGAACAAGACAAAAGCCAGCGCGGCTGGCGCCACCACCCAGCCCAGTTGGGTTTCGCTCAGCCCCAGCCCGCGCCCGACTGCCGGCAAGATGGCGAACACGCAGGACATGGCGGCGGCGGCTGCGAAAAGCGCCAGGTAAATACTGATCAAGGCACGCGAAACCTGACGCTGCGACGGGCTATCCGTGCGCGGGTGCTGTTGCTGGGATGTCATATCAACCAATGGAGAAAATGTCTGAACCCGGCGCCCGGCGGATGCCGGGAAGCATCCGGGCCGAAGCCGGTACCTACGTCTGATCGCCAGCCCCGGCAAGCAATATCCGCATGCTGAATCGCTCAGCCCGCGTCATTCACTACCGTTTACTGCCACTAATCATTTGGTCAGTCTATCAACTGATTGATTAGGGCGTCAACCTGAAACCTGGCCCGACCCGACGCCATCACCGCCGCAAACCGCCATTTCCCCTGACCTGGCGCAGGCCTGAACCCGCCGCGCACCCTGTATCCCTGTATCCCTGTATCCCTGTATCCCTGTATCCCTGTATCCCTGTA
>NZ_JBQEKA010000003.1:118011-119668 GCF_052103615.1 Kerstersia sp.
CTGTATCCCTGTATCCCTGTATCCCTGTATCCCTGTATCCCTGTATCCCTGTATCTCTGCAGCACCGCAGCACCGCAGCACCGCAGCACCGCAGCACCACAGCACCACAGCACCACAGCACCGCATCATTGCAGCACCTCATCACAGTGCCACCAGCCGCCCGCTGCGTCAGCCTGATCTCAAGATCATCCGCCGGTGCCTGCTCCACTGACGCCATGCCTGCTCCACTGACGCCATGCCTGATCCACAACGGCAATGCCTGGGGATGGGAGGATGGCGCGTCCTCCACTATGATTAGCAGCTTGAGCCGCACAGCCACGCCTGCGCCGCCTTGCCCGCGCCGCAACCGCCAGGCAAATTGCCCTGGCAACTCACCGGCACACGCTCACGGCCCGACACGGCCGGCCACGCTTTCCGCAGGAATGATGCACATGCCCGAACTCCGCAAGGTCTATACCACCGTCGATGCCCGCGACCGCATTGTGGCGGCAGCCCTGAACGTTTTTGCCCAACATGGCTTCGACGGCGCCACGACTCGCGAAATCGCCAGCGAAGCCGGCGTCTCCGCCGCGTTGATCCACCATCACTTCAAGGACAAGGAAAGCCTGTGGAACCTCGTGGGGCAGCGAATTTCCGATGAATTCATTGAAACGCTGCAAGCAGCGCTGGCCCATCCGCAACAAGACACGGGCGCCAGCATGCGCCAAATGCTGGCGGCCTACATGCAGTACTGGCGCGCGCATCCGCAATCCTTGCGCTTCCAGCTCTGGCGCGTCCTGGGCGCCCCCCGGCAAGAGCGGAAATCGCGCTCGCAGCAACTGAACCAGCTCTTCGTCCCGGTCGTCCAGGCCGCGCAAAACACTGGCGTCTTGCGCGCCGACGTCCCGCCGGGTTTGCTGCTGGTCACCATGGGCGGCCTGGTCCAATACTTCCTGCACAGCGACGTCGAAGCCAGCGATGCCTTGGCCGTCACCGGCGCCGCGCTACCCAGCGACACCGAACTGCTGGACTACCTATGGGGCCTGCTGGCCCAGCCCGCCACCCGCACGCAAAGCGCGCCAGACACCCCCGCCCGGCGCAAACGCCCAAGCACTGGCGCCAATAAAACAAAACAAGACGCCTAGCGTCTTTGATCCGCCCCCAACCAAAGGCACGGCACCACCCCGCAACGCGAAGCCAAACCAAACCAAGCCTGGCGGGCACAACGGCATCCGTCGAACGCATCAAACCCATGCCGATCCAGCACCCCAAAAAACGGCTATGCCAGTGCTGTGGCCGCGCCCGGGCCGGGGGCCGTGGAGCGTGCCGTGCTGGATCGCATCAGCGGGGAAACAAGGGCGCACATGTTTGAGCGAGACGCTTGCGGACAGTCCGGTGGACTGTCCGCCTCGCGAGTTGTGCGTCCGCCCCGCTGATACGATCCGGCGCGGGCAGTTCCGGCGCAGCCGGAACCACGCGATCGGCCCCTGGCCCGGGCGCGGCCACAGCACGCCTTAGCACACCTCTTAGCAAGCCAAGGCCCCCCGCTACCGCACCTCCCCCGGCCCCCCGCCCAACGCCGGATACCCCGCCACCGCAGCCACCTCAGCCGCAGGCTCCGCCGCAGCAATCGCCTGCCGGGCCTGAAACAACGCCCGCTGATTCTCCAGCACCGCCA
>NZ_JBQEKA010000004.1:0-61046 GCF_052103615.1 Kerstersia sp.
CCACACCCGGCACGAAGTTGAAGGAAACACGCGAATATTCCGGCGTGGGCGCCAGGCCATGCACATAGGTCAGGGCCAGGGCACGCTGGGGCTTGTCGTAAGGCGAACGGGCGGCATCGCGTTCAAACAGCTTGACTACCTCGCCCTTGCCTGCCGCCAGAATGGTCAGGTCATGTTCCGCGCTGATGCGGTCCAGTTCCGCCACGCCAACATCTTCAATGACCAGATTGCCGCCAAGCTTGGCAAATTCCTCTAGCCAGGCCGGCATTTTCACGCGCTGATCCACCGCCTGCGCGACACGGTCCAGCCGGGCGCTCCAATCCACAGCCTTGCGGCCGGGGTGCTCGGGGTCGGGCAACGCAAAACCGATGCCCTCGACCGGCGGACAGTCCTTGGCCCAATGGTCTATGTCCAGCCCGGCTTCCACATCCAGCGCATTGGCAAACATGCACTGGCTGGACATCACTCGTCCGTGGCGGATGTCATCCGGCGTGCGGTTGGTATAGACCGATACCTCGTAGCCACGTTGCAGCAGCCCGAACGCAACCGGCATCCCTGCCTGGCCGCCACCGATAATTGCAATCTTGCGCATTGTCTTCTCCTGATATTTTATTTTTTTCCGGCCTGCCGGAAACCTGTCCGGCTGAGCGGGCTCTATCCATGAAAAACGGCGCCGTGCCGGACATGCCCTGCCTCTGTCCGCCCGGCCAGCGCCAGGCAATCACCCCGCCAGCAGCGGAATCGCCGGTTTGCCCTGTTCCGGCCCCATGGCGGAATAGCCGCCATCCACGGCGTAATCCGCCCCGGTCACAAAAGACGCGGCATCCGACAGCAGGAATGCCACGACCTCACCCACTTCCGCCGGGTTGCCGACCCGGCCCAGCATGTGGAACGGCGCTGCCACGCGATCCGTTTTGGCGCGGTCGCCACCGCTCAGCTCATCCATCACGCGCGACCAGATCCAGCCCGGCGAAACCGAGTTCACGCGTATGCCGTCCGCAGCGAAATCCAGCGCCATATTGCGCGTGGCTTGCAGCAAGGCTGCCTTGGACACGGGGTACAACCAGCGGCCGGTCTGCGCCGCCTTGGACGAAATGGAGGTGAAGTTCACAATCGCGCCGCCCTGCTGGCGCAACAGATGGGGCCGCACCGCAAGCGCTGCCTGAATGGCGCTGACCACGTTGACATTCAATGCCTGCAGCCAATCAGCGCGGCCCGACCCCGGGCCGTCATCCAGATACGTGCAGGCCAGGTTCACGAGGCCATCAATGCGGCCGAAGTGGCTGGCGACGGCTTCGATGGCTGCCTGCAGCGCCGCATCATCGGTAATGTCCACCTGATGGAACACGGCACGCTTGGCGTCATCGCCCGCTGCCCGGCGTCCGCCTTCCGCGTCGATGTCGAAAATCGCCACGCGCGCGCCATAGCCCCGCAATACATCGGCCACGCCTGCGCCTATGCGCGTCGCGCCGCCTGTGACCAGATACACCTTGTCTTGCAAACCTTTCATGTCCCGCTCCTTTTTTGTGCTGTTGCGCCGCTGGCGACCAGGGTGTCAAGGCGCCTCGCTATCCATGCTTTCCATGCTAGAAGCGCGCCGCCAACACTGCTATCCACCCTGTGCAGCCAGCATCCGTTTCGTGCAGGAAATTGACGTCCTGCCTGCGTTTTCAGGGCAAACCCTTAAGGCCGGCGCAGGGTCATTGCCCAAAAAAAACGCAGGCCGGAAAGGCCTGCGTCGTCTGCGTCAAACAGCGCTCATCAATCAGAATGGCAAAGAGGCCTTGACCAGGAAGGCGCTGCCTTCCGGACGGCTGCGCACCCCCATTTCGGTCTGCCATTTGGCAGTAATCATGAAGCCCTTGTCATTGGCATACCGCAGGCTAGGGCCGATGGCAAAGGCGCGCGCCTTGCCTGGCCCGGCGTTCGGGCCATGGTCTTCGCCAATCTGGCGGAACATGAAGCCGCCTATGCCGGTGACCAGGCCATTGCCCCAGCCCCAGCCGACGGCATAATCCACGTGCAGCGCATTGCCCGAACGGGTATCGGTATCGCTATTTTTCCGGTTGATATCGAACATGAACTTGGCATCGACGTTCAAACCGGAGGCAGGCATGTAGCTGAAGGCCGCGACGGGCTGGAACGCCCAGTAGTTGCGGCCCAGGTTGGCTGAATCGTCCTGGCGGTAGCGCCCGGTCGGCGCGTACACATCCAGGCCCAGCACATAGTGCATGCTCGCGCTTGGGTGATAGCCCAGCGCCGGCCCGAAGACAATATCGCCCAGGCCGCTCTTGCGCTGGCTCTGGCCCATGGCTTCCGCCTTGACCGTCAGCAAGGGCGCAATGGCATGGAAGGCCAGCTGCCCGCCCAGCACCTGCTGCTCCGTGACCCAGACCAGGCGCGGCGCGACCACCCCGACGTTGACCTTGAAACCCGGGATGGGGATCTGGTCGCCCGACGCATTGCGCACCTTGTTGTAGTGCAGCGCGCCGGCATAGGCCAGGAAATGCACGCCAGGCGGCGGCAAGGCCCCCGACATGAAGTTCTCCAGCCCATCGGCATAGACGGGCAGGCCGCCCCCTTCCGTGGCATTGGCCGCGCCCCCTGCCAGGGCGCCACAGAGCAGCCCCAGCGTGGCCAGCCGCAGCCTTGCCTGTTTTCCTTTATTCCGCATGCTTCTTGTCTCCGGTTGTTGTCTTTGGCTGCGGCTGATGCCACTGCCTGCATGGCGCGCCCGGCTGATGGCGGGCTCCGGCCTGCGCCGCCCCAATGTCGGGCAACGGCTGCGCCTGTTTTTCCAGGCCGATGGCGGCAATGCTAGAAAAGCCCCCTGGCCACAGCTATCCACTTTTTGCAGCTGTCATCCAATTCGCGCAAGGAAATCGGCTTTCGAGGGAAAACCCCGTCCCGCCAAGGGGATGCGGATCCGCCGCGAGGCCCGCGCCATCAGGGCATACGCGTAATGGTTTCCCATCATCCCCAAATTGATATGTTGATAAATAAAATATTCAATATGGAATTAAATCCATCGCTGGCATCTGCCCTGGGAAAATCCGGTGTCCAGGCAGGCGTCATTCAGCTTCCCCATGCGGTTTTCTCGGAACTTGCACCATGAGCAAAAAACACCTTGCCCTTACCCTGGCGGCCACTGTGCTGGCCTGTCACTCTCTGGCGATTCAAGCCGCAGAAACCACACTGAAAGCCGTCAGCGCTTTCAATACCGATACCTTTTTCACTGACCGCTTCAAAGTCTTCGTCGATAAGGTCAACGAAGATGGCAAGGGCATTCTGCAAATCCAGATGATTGGCGGCCCGGAAGCCATTCCGACCTTCGAAGTCGGCAATGCCGTGCGCGCGGGCGTCGTGGACCTGGCCAACAGTTCCGCCGTGTTCCACGCCAATATGGTGCCGGAAGCCCTGGCGATGACGCTGACCGATAAGCCCATCCAGGAATTGCGGGCCAATGGCGGCCATGCCTTGATGGATCAGATTCACCGCGAAAAAGCCAATATGCTCTGGCTGGGCCGCCTGACCGATGGCCTGCAATATCACATCTACAGCAACAAGCCGGTCAATAGCGTGCAGGATCTGAAAGGCCTGAAGCTGCGCAGCGTACCGACCTACCTGGCCTTTTTCCGTGCCGTGAATGCCTCGGCGCTGCAAATTCCGCCGGGCGAAGTCTATACCGCCCTGGAACGCGGCGTGGTGGACGGCTACGGCTGGCCTTCGGTCGGCGTGCTGGATCTGGGCTGGCAGGAAAAAACCAAATACCGGGTCGAGCCGGGCTTCTATAACGTCGAAGTCAGCCTGTTCATGAATCAGAAAAGCTGGGACAAGCTCGACGACGCGCAGAAGGCCTTTTTGAAAGAAAAAGTGGAATGGGCCGAATCCCTGAACAAGGAAGACCTGGCGCTGGCAGTCAAGGAAAAGGAACGCCAGGCCCAGGCAGGCGTGCAAACCCTCGCGCTGCCTGAAGCTGAAGCCCAGGCCATGCGGGCCGTGGCCTATCAGGCCGGCTGGGATGGCATTGCCAAGACCGGCTCACGCCACGCCGCGGAAATCGAACGCCTGTTCGGCCACGGCGACGCCCAGCCCTGAGCCTGAAGCGCCCGCCACCCGCTGCCCCCCTCTCTCCGGACGCTGCCCTGGCGTCCGGACTTTTCCGAAAGGCATCCCATGCATACCCCTGCCACAGCCAGCCAGGAGCGGCCGCGCTCGCCCCTGGCCCATGCCTACCTGCTGCTCATGTCGGCCTGCGGCGCCGTTGGCGCCCTGACCTTTGGCCTGATGGCCCTGCTGATCGGTTGCGATGTGATTCTGCGCAACCTGGGCCTGAGCTGGCTGCCCTCCAGCGTGGAAATTTCCGAATACATGCTGATGATCGCCACCTTTGTGGCCGCCCCCTGGCTGTTGTACCAGGGCGGGCATATCCGCATCGACGTGCTGGTCACCAAGCTGCCGCGCCTGACGGCACAACTGTGTGAAGTGATTTGCGATCTGGTCGGTGTCATTGTCTGCGCCGTGCTGGCCTGGCAATCGCTGCTGGTCGCCATGGATGCCGCCGCGCAAGGCAGCCTGGTCTTCAAGGAAATCGTGTTCCCCGAGTGGTGGCTGAACCTGCCGCTGATGTTCGGCGCCAGCCTGCTCTGCATCGAGTTTCTGCGCCGTCTTTACCTGTCCCTGCAAGCACTGCGCCACCAAGGAAACTAATCATGGACTGGTACTACGCACTGGCCCTCATGCTGGGCACCCTGTTCTTCTTCATGGCTATCGGCACACCGGTGGTCTTTTCGTTCCTGGCCGTCAACCTGATTGGCGCCTTCACCTTCCTGGGCGGCGAGATCGGCCTGGGGCAATGGGTGCGCAACACCACCTCTTCGCTGATCAGTTTTTCGCTAACCCCCATTCCGCTGTTCGTGCTCATGGGGGAAGTGCTGTTCCATACCGGGCTGGCCTTCAAGGCTATAGATTCGATTGAAAAAGCCATAGATAAAGTGCCTGGCAAGCTATCCATTGTCAGCATTCTGGGCGGCACCACCTTTGCCACGCTGTCTGGCTCCTCCATCGCCAATACGGCCATGATGGGCGGCGTGATGATGCCGGAAATGATGCGGCGCGGTTACCACCCGACCATGTCCATGGGGCCTATCATGGCGGTAGGCGGCATTGCCATGCTAATCCCCCCTTCGGCGCTGGCCGTGATGCTGGGCAGCCTGGCCGGTATTTCCATTGAACGCCTGCTGATCGGCGGCATTTTGCCGGGCATGCTGATGGCTATCGGCTTTCTGGGCTATGTCATTATCCGCAGCCGCCTGCGCCCGCAAGATGCACCGGCCTCGGAAACAGACGGCACGCCGCTGTCCGGCATGGAAAAATGGCTGCCGTTCGTCAAGAATGTGCTGCCGCTGCTGGGCATCTTTATTGCGGTGGTCGGCTCCATGCTGGCCGGCTGGGCATCGCCCACGGAATCCGCCGCCATCGGCGTGCTGGCTTCCGTCCTGGCCACATTCTGCTATCGCGCTTTTTCCCTGAAAGCGCTCTGGAAGAGCCTGATTGAAACGGCCAAAGTGTCGGTCGTGATTCTGTTCATCCTGGCAGCGTCCACGACCTTTGCGCAGTTGCTGAGCTTTTCCGGCGCCAGCACCGGTTTTCTCAGCCTGATCAAGGATATGAACCTGCCGCCCGCCATCCTGGTGATCTGCATGCTGCTGGTGCTGCTGGTGATCGGCATGGTGCTCGACCAGATCAGCATGATGATGATTACCCTGCCCTTCTTCATGCCGCTGGCGCTGGCCGCCGGCGTGGATACGGTCTGGCTGGGCGTGATGATTCTGATCGCACTGGAAATCGGCTTGCTGACACCCCCCTTTGGTCTGTTGCTGATCGTCATGCAAAGCGTCGTGCCGCCGTCTATCCGGCTGCCGCAGATTTATGGTGCCGCCGTTCCCTTCCTGGTGATAGAACTGGTGATTCTTGCCAGCGTATTCCTGATTCCCGGCATCGCGACCGGCCTGCCCAACCTCATCAACTAGCGGGAAGCGCTCATGAAAATCGCCATTATCGGTGCCGGTGCGATGGGCAGCCTCTTCGGGGGCATGCTGGCCCGCACCTGCCAGCCCATCCTCTATGACCTCAATCAGGCCCATGTCGCCGCGATCCAGTCCCGCGGGCTGCGCATGAGCTTTGACACAGGCGACGAAGTCGCGCAGGTGACGGCCACCAGCGACGCCGCGTCGCTGCCTGCCATGGATGCCGTCATCCTGTTCGTCAAATCGCCGCACACCCGCGCGGCGCTGCTCGACGGCCTGCAAAGCGCCATTACGCCAGACACGCAGGTCATCAGCCTGCAAAACGGCCTGGGCAATATCGAGCTCATGCGCGAGCTGCTGGCTCCGTCCCAAATTGCTCAGGGCTTCAGCACCTTGACCAGCGACCTGGCCGGCCCCGGCCATATCCATGTCACCTGCGACCTGAGGCTGCATACGGCCATGTGGCCGCTCAATCACCAGCCGGACGCCCGCTTGCAGGAACTGTGCGCGCTGATGAACCAGAGCGGCCTGCATACCCTCATTTCCGATCAGGTCGAACGCGAAGTCTGGATGAAGCTGCTGGTCAATGCCTCGCTCAACAGCCTGTGCGCCATCACCCGGCAAAACGTCGGCCATGTGGTCGATCATCCGGGCACCCGGCAAATGCTGGAACGCATTGTGTTCGAGACAGCCGACATCGCCAATGCCAAAGGCCTGAATATCTCCCGGCAGGCTGCTTTGCAGCATGTGCTGCATGTGGCCGAGAAAACCCGCGGCCATATTCCGTCCATGGCCACAGATGTGTTCAACCGGCGCCCAACCGAAATCGAAGCCATCAACGGCGCCATCGTCCGCGCCGGGCAAGCGCTGCACCTGGACGCCCCGGCCACCGAATGGGCCGCCCATCTGGTGCGCTGCCTGGAACGCTACGACAACTGGGCAGGCTAGCCGTGAGCGGGCGGGTGAGCAAGCTAGCGGGCTAGCGCCTGCTCACCCCTGATGCCCCTCTATGGATAAACCGGACAGGCGATACCCTACCTGCAATTCCGTCAGCAAATACCTGGGCTGCGACACATCCTGCTCCAGTTTCTGCCTCAGCTGCATCATATAGACCCGCAGATAATGCGGCCGGTCCGAGTAGGAAGCGCCCCAGGTTTCATGCAATAGCTGCTGGTGCGTCAACACTTTTCCATGACCGCGTATCAATGCCGTCAGCAGCCGGAACTCAATCGGCGTCAAATGAACCGGCTGCCCTGCCCTGGCCACCTCGTGCGTGGCCAAATCCACCGTGACATCACCGAAACGGACTTTCGATGAAGCCGCCTCGGTATTGGCCACCACCTGGGAGCGGCGCAGCAAGGCCCGAATCCTGGCCATCAATTCCGGCACGCCGAATGGCTTGACCAGATAGTCATCCGCCCCAGCGTTAAGCGCTTCAACTTTCTCTTCTTCACGCTCGCGGGCCGACAGTACAAGAATCGGCGCGAACATCCAGCCCCGCAATTCCCGGATCAGATCCTTGCCATCTTCATCCGGCAGGCCCAGATCTACAATAATCAGATCGGGACGGCGCGTCACCGCTTCCATGCGGGCCTGCGTGCCCGTCGTGGCTTCAAAGGCGCTCATGCCTTCTTGTTCCAGCGCGATCCGGACAAATCGCCGAATGTTCGATTCGTCTTCAACAATCAATATTTTGTTCCGGCTCATGTTTTTACCTCCTCGGCATCCACGGCAGGCGCAGCATGCAAGGGCAAACGGATTTCGAAGGTCGCGCCCCGGGAATGCCCCGGCTTGGCGCTGATCGTACCGCCATGCGCCGCCACAATAGCGCGGCACAGGCCCAGCCCCAGGCCGACACCGGCAATGGACGATTCTTTTTGCCCCCGGGTAAACCAGCCAAACAGTTTTTCCGGATCCCCCGGCGGCAAACCCGGCCCGTCGTCGCTCACCAGCAGGTACATGAATGCGCCTGCGCTCATGGCACGAATCGTAATCGTGCTGTCGGGCCCGCTGTATTTAAGGGCGTTATCCAGCAGATTGGCCAGGACGCGTTCCAGCAGCAAGGCATCGACTTCCACCAGCGGCAAATCGGGCGGCAAGTCCGTGACCAGGCGCCGGCCGCCCAAAGACGCAGCCGCCCGCGCCAAGGCGCTGGCGACGATTTCAGCCAAGGCGTGCCATTCTTTTTGCAGCCTGACCCCTTCGCTTTGAATCCTGGCCAGATCCAGCAGACTGCCGACCAGACGGCGCAACTCATCGGATTCGACGCGTATGGCGCAGGCAATATCGGCTTGCTCCTGAGCCGACAAGCCATCAGGGTGTTCCAGCGTTTCCGCCAGGCCCCGTATGGCTGTCAACGGCGTTTTCAAATCATGCGAAACCGCCGAGAGCAAGGTATTGCGCATTTTCTCGCCTTCCATACGAACGATGGTGTCCTGAGCCACTTCAACGAAGTGAATGCGCTCCAGCGCTTGCCCGATGGCAAAGCAGCAGGCATCCAGCAGGCGCCGGCTGGCGGGGGTCGCCGCCAAAGCCGGTGAGCCTGGCAGCACCGCCAGGACCCCGCGCGGCGCCATCGGGCCTTTCAGCGGCAGGTACAAGGCCTGCGCCCCATTCAGGGTCTGGGTGCCATAGCCCGCTGGCTCTTCGTGCTCAAACGCCCACTGGGCCACGGACAATTCGGCAAACCCCGCATGCCAGGCCGAAAACAGACGGCCGGCGGGATCGGGCAAGATCAAGGCCAGTTGCGTTTCAAACAAGGGCGCAATGGTTTCGCGGCACACATCGGCGACCTGCTCGACGGCAATGGCCCCGGCCAGTCCCCGCGTGACACGCACCAGCGCCGCTGCCCGGCGTTCGCCATCCCTGGCGCTCCGGGCTTCTGCCTTGAGCTTGGCGGCCAGTTGCCCGATGATCAGGGCAGCGGCCAGCATCAGGCCCGAGGTAAAGAAATATTGGGTATCCCGGATCGAAAACGAAAAACGCGGCTCGACGAAAAAGAAGGTAAAGCACCCCACCGACAACAGCGACGCCCAGGCGCCCGCCAGCCGCCCCAGCCTCAGCGCAATGGCCACGACGGTCATCAGGAACAGCATCACGACGTTGGAAAGATCGAAAAAGCGCAGCAGCTGGCTGGCAAGCGCCGTGGTGGCGACACATGCCAGGGTTGCCAGCGCCAAAGCCAGCGCCGGCCCTGGCGGATGCCCAGGCGCTCCGCGCCGCCCGTCTGACGCCCCAGCAGCCCCAGCAACCCCAGCAGCCCCACGGCCAGCCCCACCGCCAGCCCCACCGCCAGCCCACCAGCCAGCCCAACCGCCGGGCCGGGCAGCTTCGATACGCACCAGCATGATGCCCATTTCAGGGTTTTCGCGCGCCACGCGTTCCGCCCAGCGGCGCCGGAAAGGCAGCGGCATCCAGGCAGCGCGATTGCCTCTATTGCCCATCAGCAATTTGGTGACATTGCGCTGCCGGGCATAGCCAAGAATCATTTGCCCGACGTCCTGCCCGGCAATATTGACGAACTCCGCCCCGACATGCTGGGCACTGGCTGCCAGCCGCAGCAAGGCCTCCTGCGCCTTGAAATTGCCCTGTTCATGCGGCAAATCCACATGCAGCACGATCCAGGGTGCCTGCAGCTGCTGCGCCAATCTGGCCCCTTCACGAATCAGGGCTTCCTGGGCAGCGTCAGCGCTCACGCAAATCATCAGTAACTCGCGGGTAGGCCAGACACGCCGGATGGCATGGGAAATCCGGTAAACATGCACATCGGCATTCACCCGGTCGGCCATGCGCCGCAGGGCCAATTCACGCAAGGCAATCAGATTGCCGCGCCGGAAGAAATTCTGGCGCGCCTGCGCCGCCGAGGGCGGCAGATAGACTTTGCCAGCACGCAGGCGCGCCAGCAAGTCGTCAGGCGGCAAATCCACCAGTACCACATCGGCTGCACGGTCGAAAATCCGGTTGGGGACGGTTTCGCGCACTCGCACGCCGACAATCCCGCCCACCACATCATTCAGGCTATCGAGATGCTGCACATTGAGCGCGGTATAGACATCTATCCCCGCATCCAGCAATTCTTCGACATCCTGCCAGCGTTTGGCATGCCGGCTGCCCTGGAGGTTGGAATGCGCCAGTTCATCCACGATCAGCAGTTGGCAGCCAGAAGCCAGCGCGCCTTCCAGGTCGAACTCCGTCATGCTGCGGCCATGATGCCGCTGCGTCTTGCGCGGCAAGGCGGGCAGGCCTTCGGTCAGCGCCAGCGTTTCCTGCCGGCCATGCGTTTCCACAATCCCGATCGCCACTGCCACGCCTTCAGCCTGCGCCTGATGCGCCGCCTGCAACATGGCACAGGTTTTACCCACCCCGGCGCATGCGCCAAAGAATATCTTGAGCTGTCCCCGCCGGGACCGCTGCAAGCCGTCTTCGAGACGCTGCAGCAGTTCGTCGGGATCAGGGCGATCCTCTGTCATTCTTTACCTCGCAATGCGATGTGCCGTGCCGGATACCAGCATGCCTGCCGGTATCCAGCGTCAGAAAAACGGAATCAGGGCCAGGTCGATCAGTTTGATCCCGATAAAAGGCGCAATCAAGCCTCCCAGGCCATAAATCAGCAGATTCCGCTTTAACAGGCGGCTGGCTGGTTCCGCGCGGTAGCGCACCCCTTTCAAGGCCAGCGGAATCAAGGCAATCACCACTAGCGCATTGAAGATGACCGCTGCCAGAATGGCCGAACCCGGGCTGTGCAGATGCATGATATTCAAGGCATCCAGGGCCGGATAGGTGGCCACGAAAGCGGCCGGAATGATGGCGAAGTACTTGGCCAGATCATTGGCCACGCTGAACGTCGTCAATGCGCCACGCGTCATGATCATCTGTTTGCCAACCTCCACCACCCGCAGCAGTTTGGTCGGGTTGCTGTCCAGATCCACCATATTGCCGGCTTCCTTGGCCGCCTGCGTGCCGCTGTTCATCGCGACGGCCACATCGGCCTGCGCCAGCGCCGGCGCATCATTGGTGCCGTCACCGGTCATGGCAACCAGCCTGCCCTCACTTTGGTATTGGCGGATCAGCCGCAGCTTGTCTTCGGGCGTCGCTTCGGCCAGATAGTCATCCACCCCGGCTTCCGCCGCGATGGCTGCGGCCGTCAAAGCGTTATCACCCGTGATCATCACAGTCTTGATGCCCATGCCGCGCAGCTCAGCAAAGCGCTCCTTGATGCCGCCCTTGACGATATCCTTCAGTTCCACGATACCCAGCACCTGCTTGCCGTCCGCCACAACCAGCGGCGTGCTGCCACGGCGCGCGACGGCTTCCACCTGGGCGGCCAGTTCACGGGGAAAGACCCCGCCCAAGGCCTCGACATGAGCCCGAATGGCGCTGGCCGCCCCTTTGCGAATCTGACGCCCGGCGATATTGATGCCGCTCATGCGGGTATGAGCGCTGAAGGCCAGGGTTTCGGCGCCTTGCAGCGCGCGCCCGCGCAAATTGAATTGCTGTTTGGCCAGCACGGCAATGGAGCGGCCCTCGGGAGTTTCGTCCGCCAGCGACGCCAATTGCGCAGCATCGGCCAGCGCCAGCTCGCTGACCTGCGGCGCCGGCAGAAAAGCCGCCGCTTCGCGGTTGCCCAGTGTGATGGTGCCGGTCTTGTCCAGCAGCAGCACATCGACGTCGCCTGCGGCCTCGATGGCGCGGCCGGACGTCGCCAGCACATTGGCCTGCATCATGCGGCTCATGCCGGCTACCCCGACGGCTGACATCAAGGCGCCGATGGTGGTGGGAATCAGGCAAACCAGCAAGGCAATCAGCACCGTGATGGTGACAGGCAGCCCGGCCCCTGTCATGACGGCCGCAAATTGCGAGAACGGCAGCAACGTCACGCACACCAGCAAAAACATCAGGGTCAGGGCCACCAGCAAAATATTCAAGGCGATTTCATTGGGCGTCTTGCCCCGCTTGGCCCCTTCCACCATGGCAATCATGCGATCCAGAAAAGCTTCGCCTGGCCTGGCCGTGACCCGCATCACGATCCAATCGGACAGCACACGCGTGCCTCCGGTCACGGAACAGAAATCACCGCCAGCTTCACGGATCACCGGCGCCGATTCCCCGGTAATCGCCGACTCGTCCACTGAGGCCGCGCCTTGCAGAACCTCACCATCGGCAGGAATGATTTCCCCTGCCTCCACCTGGACATAGTTGCCCACGGCCAGCTCGTCGCTAGGCACCGGGCGCGGCGCACTGCCGCGTTCCGGCGTTTTCAGCACCTGCGCCATCACCCGCTGGCGGGTGGCGCGCAGCGCATCGGCCTGGGCTTTGCCGCGCCCTTCGGCCAGGGCTTCAGCCGCATTGGCGAACAAAACCGTGAACCAGAGCCAGGCGCAAATGGCCCAGATAAACCCGGCGGGTGCTTCCCCCTGCCCGGCCAGCGCCTGAACGCCCAGCACGGTCGTGAGCAGGCTGCCGAGATACACCACGAACATAACCGGGTTCCGGATCTGCGCCCGCGGCGACAACTTCCTGAAGGACGCGAGCAGCACCGCTGCCCACGGCATTGATTGGCAAGCAGCACGGCCCGTTTCAGAGGGCGGCGCCTGAGTTTCCATGGATACCATTTTTCACTCCCTGGACGATTGCGCCGCGTGCCCGGCCAGACCGGCGGCATCTAGCGCGAGATTGAGTTCCAGCACATTGACACGGGGCTCGCCCAGCAAACCGAATTGACGTGCCTCGGTGTGCTGCGTCAGCCATTGCAGGACGCGTTCTGGCGGCAAGCCGCGCGCCCGGGCGACCCGCTCGGCCTGCAAGCGCGCATTGGCAAGCGAGATATGCGGATCCAGCCCGGAGGCCGAGGCCGTCACCGCATCCACCGGCACAGGTGTCTGCGCGCTGACACCGTTGGCGCTGCGGTACGCGGCACTGCGCGCGGCCACATCCGCCAGCAACTGCTGGCTGAGCGCCCCCTGATTGCTGGCCCCACTGGCAGCCGCGTTATACGGCTGCGCGACCGTCTGCGCCGGATTTTCGGGGTCGGCGCCCAGTGTTGCGCTGGGGCGGCCATGGAAATAACGCGCCTGTGTAAACAGCTGCCCGATCTGGCGCGAGCCAACGGCCATGCCCTTGGCGTGTATCAGGCTGCCCTGGGCCTGCTCGGGAAATAGCGCATTGGCAACGCCAGTGGTAGCCAGCGGATAGGCGATGCCGGTCAACAGCATGAAAAAAACCGCCGAACACAGCACAGGCCGGATCAGCCCCTTAAACAAAGGCTGCGGCAAGGTTTCCGCTGCTTGCGCAGGGGTAGCGAAAGATTGCATGAGATTCATCCTCTCAGAATGTGGCGCCTGCGAGCATGAGCAGGTGCTCGACGATCGGGCCCAAGGCCAGTGCGGGCAGGAAAGTCAGCCCGCCCACCACCAGCACCACGAAAATCAGCAGGCCAGTGAAGAGCGGCGTGGCCGTCGAGAGCGTGCCCGGCCCGGCAGGCACCGCGTTCTTGGCCGCCAGCCCGCCGGCCACGGCCAGCATGGGCAATAAGGTCAGATAGCGCCCCGCCAGCATGGCCAGGCCAATGGTCAGATTGAAGAACGGCGTATTGGCATTGAAGCCAGCAAAGGCGGAGCCGTTATTGGCCGTCCCGGAGGTATAGGCGTACAACACCTCGCTAAAGCCATGCGGCCCCCGGTTGGACAGACTGCCCAGGGTATCGGGCATCAGCGTGGCCAGCGCCGTGAAACCCAGGATGCTGAAGGCATGCGCCAGCAGCGCCAGCATCACGTACTTCATTTCACGCGCTTCGACCTTTTTCCCCAGAAACTCGGGGGTGCGCCCTATCATCATGCCGACCAGGAAGACCGTGAGAATGGCGTAGCTGATCAGGTTGATAAACCCCACCCCTATCCCGCCAAAAACGTTGTTCAGCATCATCTGCGCCATAGGCACCAGTCCGCCCAGGGGCGTCAGGGAAGCATGCATGGCATCCACCGATCCTGTCGTGGCCGCCGTGGTCACGGTGGCAAACAGGCTGGTCTGGGCAATACCAAAGCGCAATTCCTTGCCTTCCATATTGCCGCCGCCCTGCGCCAGGCCCGGTGCCTGATCTACCCCCAGCGGCGCCAGCAGCGGATTGCCCGCCTGTTCCGCGCTGTAGATCAGCGACAGAAAGCCCGCGAACATCAGCAAAAAGGCCGCAAAAAATGCCCAGCCCTGCTTTTTGTCCGCCAGCATGGTGCCAAAAGCGTAAGTCAGTGAGGCAGGCACCAGCAGCATGCTGAGCATGTGCAGCGTATTGGTGAGCGGCGTGGGGTTTTCAAACGGATGGGCGGCATTCATGCCGAAAAAGCCGCCGCCGTTCGTGCCCAAGTGCTTGATCGTCTCAAAACTGGCAACCGGGCCCAGAATAATCTGCTGCCTGACCCCTTCCAGCGTCGTCACGATGACGTCGGCATCCAGCGTCTGCGGCATGCCCTGCCAGACATACACCAGCGCCATCAGGAAACTGGCTGGCAGCAGCAGGCGATACAGCACGCGGGTGAAATCCACCCAGTAATTGCCGATATCCTGCGCGTTCCTGCGGCATAGCCCGCGCATGAAGCCGCCAGCCGCCGCCAAGCCGGTTGTCGCGCTGATGCACATCAGGAAGGTGATGGCAGCCATCTGCGACACATTCGATAGACTGGATTCGCCCGAATAGGCCTGCCAGTTCGTATTGGTGGTGAACGACACCGCCGTATTGAAGGCCAGATCCGGCGTTTGCGCCGCCCTCCCCAGCGGATCCAGCAGCAGCCCGCCCTGCAGGCGCAAGACCGCGTAGCCCAGCAACAACATGGCCGCGTTGCTGAGCAGCAGCACGATGCCGTAGCGCTTCCAGGACATTTTTTCGTCAGGGCGGATGCCCAGCAGCCGGTATGTCCCGCGCTCCAGCAAGCCATGGCCGGGACGGGTAAAAATACGGGCTATCCATTTGCCCAGCATGACCATCAGGCATCCCATGACGGCGAGGACAGCGACGAATTGCATCAGATCGTCAAACATGCCGATACCTATCAGATTTTATCAATACCTGCCGCCACGCCGACGGCCAGCACAAAGAACACAATAACCACTGCGATAAAAAGAACATCATCCATTGCCCCACCTCATTAATGGCGCACATTCCGGCCAACTCAGAATTTTTCGGCCCGAATCAATGCATAAAAAAGATAAACAAACAATCCCGCGGAAACCGCCGCCGCCAGAATTGCCACCCAGGATCCGTGCATATTGATTCCTTTAATATTTCAATTCGCTCAATACCGGCACACCGGCAAACCCACCAGCCGGCCAGAAAAATTCTAGGATTTTCGATATAAAATCGGGGCAGTGTTTTGCGGGGAAGCCATAAAGACGGCATATGGAAAATACTTTTCCGCCCCGTGGCATTAAGCCGGCTGCCAACACCCGGCCGGCCATGCTGGCGCTCCGCCAGCAAAAAACAGCGGCCGATCCAGCTGGCGGGTCCAGGCCTGATAAGTGCGGTATGCGATGCGGTGCAAAGCAGGCAAATGCCTGGCAAGCTCTGCCAGGATGCGGGTTTCGCTCTGCGCTGCCGGGCCGCCCGCGCGCAATAGCTCCTGCCTGCCCGCGCGGCACCAGTTGGAAATCCCTTCCTGTGTGACCTCCAGGTGCCCCTGAAACGCCCAATGCCGTGCCTGGCGGAAACCCTTGTTGCGGCAATGGCTGCCCATCATGGTCCGCACGGCGCCCCGGGGAATATCGAAGGTGTCGTAATGCCAGTGAAACAAGACGGCCTGCGGCGGCAAGCCCATGGCCTGCTGCGCGGACTGGCTGATCCACACCTCCCCCCAGCCGATATTGGGGCAGGTATTTTTTCTGACGCCCGCCCCCATGGCCTTGGCCATTAGTTGCGCGCCGAAACAATGTCCCAGAATGGGTATATCCCGGCAGAGAGCATCTTGCAGAAAAGACTGTTCCTGAAGAATCCAGGGCAATGATTCATTGGCGCAATGATCGCTGCCCAGCACGACCACGCCGCGGAATCCCCGGGCGCGGAAAGAGAAATTTCTTTCGGTCTCCGGGAA
The DNA here is from genome assembly GCF_052103615.1 of Kerstersia sp. Taxonomy (NCBI): domain Bacteria; kingdom Pseudomonadati; phylum Pseudomonadota; class Betaproteobacteria; order Burkholderiales; family Alcaligenaceae; genus Kerstersia; species Kerstersia sp. The sequence goes on from NZ_JBQEKA010000004.1 coordinate 16,103, forward strand.
AATAATCCGGTAAGGCATATCATTTTCCTCAAGATAATCCCGCAACCGGCCAGGGCCTTGAGTAGATTCATGCTGAAGAATGGCAATGGGTCTCATGGATATGAATGACCTGCTTGGCAAGCCTGAAGTCAGGGAGACCAAAATTTATAATTACCGCCATGTATTCAGCGTTCTATTTCCGCCGGCCTCCATTCAGACCGCATCAATTGTTGCAACAATAAAGAATCCTCATTCAGCCAATCTTTATTGCCATTTCTTTGGCGCAACCCCATCCGGCAAACCGGTATGTCAGCCGTCCTGCATAGCGCGTCCATCCCCCGCGCGGGCAGCGCGGAACGCGCCGCAACCGCTATGATGCAAAGATCCATCGCGTCACCCGGCACAGCGGTACTTTTTTGTTCTGGCAACGGAGCCAACCATGCCTTATCTTCTGCAAGTCGATTTCCCCTATCCCGGCCCCTGGGGCGCTGCCATGACCACTGCCATGGCTGACCTGGCGCGTTCCATCGCCACGGAGCCCGGCCTGATCTGGAAAATCTGGACCGCCAATGAAGACACCGGGGAAGCTGGCGGTATTTATCTGTTCGATAGCCAGGCGACGGCGCAGGCCTATTTGGAGATGCATCGCGCCAGGCTAGCGTCCTTCGGTATTGCGCAGATCAATGCCAAGATTTTCGCCGTTGACCAGACCCTGTCATTGCTGGACCGCGCGCCGCTCTGATCCGGCCGCGCCGTCACAGGCAATAAAAAAAGCTGCCGGCATGTGTCATGCCGGCAGCTTTGCTGAACCGCAATTTTGGCGGGCCCGGGCGCGCTGCGCTCAGGCCCGTGGCCAGGATCAGGAACCTGCTTTTTCTTTTTCCAGCTCGGCGATCTGCTCACGGTAGTATTGCAGCGCCGCCTTGCCATCCACGCCCTTTTTCTCGGCCGTGGCAATCCAGTCATCTTCAATGGATTGCAGGCGTTCACGCAGCGTTTCCAGTTCAGCCCCTTCCAGCTTGGTGGTTTTCAGCCCGGCATCGGTCAGGCGCTTGATGGCTTGCTGCTCGGATTCATTCCACTTGCCGCCAAATGCCCTGGCGATATGTTCGCCCGACAGTTTTTCGATAGCGGCGCGGTCAGCCTCAGACAGACGGTTCCACTTGCGCTCGTTCATGAACATGTACTGGCTGCTTTTGCCAAAGCCGCCGGGCGCCTGCAAAGCGCTGCGCGTCAGGCGGTCCAGTTTGAAATTTTCGATCTGATCGTACTGGAAGTACATCCCGTCAATCACCCCGCGCGACAGCATTTCATAGCTTTCCGAGGCCGGCGCATTCACCGTCACGAAGTTCAGCTTCTGGCCGATGGTATCGAACAGGGGGCTGGGGGAACGCAGTTTCAGGCCTGTCAGGGAGTCCAGGCCGTCGAGCGAATCCTTGGTGGTGAAAATCACCGTCGCCGGGCTGGTCCATAAGCCCAGCAATTTGACGCCCCGGTGCTCCCCCGCGTCCTTCATGAATTTGTCGTAGGTCCGCCAATACGCGACCGAGTTCACTTCACCGTCTTCAGTGGTCAGCGGCAGCTCGGCAAACTCGATCAGCGGAAAGCGGTTGGCCGTGTAGCTATGCACCGACATGCCCATATCCGCCACGCCGTTGCGCACCAGATCCAGGTGCGCTGGCGGTTTGCCCAGCGCATTGATGAATTCCACCTTGACCCGCCCTTCCGTGGCCTGCTCGACATCGGCAGCCCAAGGAATCAGCATTTCCTGCACGATGTAATGGGTAGGCGGCAGCCAGTTGGAAAAGCGCAGGACTTCCTGGGCAAGCGCGCCGCGCAGCGGAACGACGGCGGCGGCCAGTGACACCGCGCCCAGACAGAGGATTTTGGATAGCTTCATGGCTTTCTCCAGAGGGGGAAGGATGCATGCGTACGCATGCAGAAACAAAAACGGACGGCAATGAACACGCAGGCGCTCACCCCATGCTGTTGGGCAAGACCATGATGATCCAGGGCAGCAGAATCAGGATCAGCAGGCGCGTGATGTCTGTCAGGACAAAAGGAATGGCGCCGCGTATCAGCGTGCCCAGACCAATCTCCGGCATGATGTTCTTGATCATGAACAGGTTCAGGCCCAGGGGCGGCGTAATCAGGCTGATTTCAGCGGCCACCACCACCACGATGCCGAACCAGATCAGGTCGTAGCCCAGGCCTGCGACGACAGGAAAAAATATCGGCACGGTCAGCAACACCATGGACATGGTTTCCAGGAAGCAGCCCAGCACCAGATAGATCAGGCAGATCGCCAAAATCACCACCAGCGGCGGCACATCCATGCCTTGCACCCAGCCTTGCAAACCGGCAGGCAGGCCCGCGACATTCAGGAAGTTGTTGAACGCCAGCGCACCGATGACCAGCGCGAACATGACTGCCGTGGTCTGGGCCGCTTCGATCAGCACGGTCAGGTACAGGCGCGGCTTCCAGCCCCGGCGGTACAGCGTCATCAGAAAGGTGCCGAATGCCCCGATGCCTGCCGCTTCGGTGGGGGTAAAGACCCCGCCATAGATACCGCCCATGATGCCGACGAACAGCACCGTAATCGTGATGACGCCTTTGGCGGCCGACAGGCGCTCGCGCCATGATGTCCGCTCGCCAGGCTTGCCCAGCGCCGGATTGATGGCGGTGATGATGACAATGGTGAGCAGATACATCAGGATGGCCAGGATGCCGGGCAGAAAGCCAGCCGCAAACAGCTTGCCGATGTCGGTATCGGTCAGGATGCCGTAAACCACCATCATGACGCTGGGCGGAATCAAGATGCCCAGCGTGCCGCCGGCCGCAATACTGCCTGTGGCCAGGCGGTCATCGTACTGGTAGCGCCGCATCGCTGGCATGGCCACGCGCCCCATGGCGGCTGCGGTAGCCATGCTGGAACCGCACAGCGCGCTGAACGCGCCGCAGGCCAGAATGGTCGCCATCGCCAGGCCGCCGCGGAAGTGGCCGATGAAGGCATAGGCCGCGCGGTACAGATCATTGGACAAACCGGACGCATTGACCAGATTGCCCATCAGGATGAACAGCGGCAACACCGTAAAGCTGTAGCTCATGACGGTATCGAAACTGAGTTGCGCTGCCATGGCGAGCGCCGCCTCCATCCCGGAAAAGAAACTGAAACCAACCACACCCACCAGCAGCATGCCCCAGGCAATAGGCAAGCCGATGAACAGGCAAATCAACAGGGCCAGCAGGCCGAGCAGGGATATGAGCATCTCAGGCTCCCTTGTGAGTATCGGGCGCCGCCAGGCGGAAGAAGAACGGCCGCAGCAAGGCTGCGCAGGCTGCCAGCGCCGTCAGGGCGGCAATCAGCCAGGCCAGCGGCGCCAGCGGGAAATCCAGCGCATTGCTGCGGTCGCCAAATTCGGCCATGCCATTGGCATGCAGGTAGAGCTGCCAGGCCAGCACGGCCAGGATGCCGCCAGACACCCAATCCATCACACCCTGTTTGATCCGGCGCCCATGCGAGGAAAAAAGGCTGTCCACCATGGATACCGTCAGGTGCGTGCCGTGCCAGCTGACGCGCGGCAACGCGGTAAACACCAATACTCCCAGCAGCAGTTCATTACTTTCATACGCCCCATGCAGCGGGGAATGAAAGAAATAGCGGCCTATCACATCCACGGTGGTCACCATCATCATGATGAACAGCAGCGCGCCCGCCACCCAATCCAGAATGGCCTCCAGAATCCTGGCCGGCCCGCTGGAACAGGCGACGGCCACCACGGGCAAGTCATTGTCTTGCATGGAAACTCCTTTGTCTCCTGCGCCGGCCGTGCGCTATCTGGCGCGGTCCGGCCGCTTTGTCTTGTTTTTCATGCCAGGCCCGCCTGAGATAGCCCGCCCTGGGGCGAACTTCTCAAACGCGGCGCCAGCTTTTTTTATTGCGACTGCCCAGCTCAAATCACCAGCGTGCCAACACTGGCCCCGCCACAGACATACAACACCTGCCCGGTCACAAAGCCATTGGCCCGGTCACCGAAAAACATGACGGCGCGCGCCACATCATCCGCCCGCCCCAGGCGCTGCACCGGGATGGACGCGGCAATCTTGCGTTCGCGCTCACTGCCTGCTTCCACGACATCGTGGAACATATCCGTCTGTACCGGGCCGGGCGCCACCACGTTCACCGTAATGCCCTGCCCCGCCAATTCCAGCGCCCAGGTTCTGGCCATGCCTATCATGCCGGCCTTGGTGGCGGAATACGCCGTGCGCGTTTGCAGGCCCAGCGCGCCGCGTGAAGACATCAGCACCACACGCCCCCAGCCGCGCTCACGCATGCCAGGCAAAACCGCCTGCATGATGTCGATGGCGGCCCCCAGATGCAGCTGGGTCAGGCCCTGCAATTCCTCTTGCGTCACCTCGCCCAGCAACTTGGGCCAGATCACCCCGGCGTTATGCACGAAATGCGTCACGGCATGCTGGCCCGCGATTTCCTGCGCCGCCTGCCGGGTCGCGCCCGCATCCAGCAAATCGACCTGCACACTGCGCAAACGCGCATGGCTCCAGTCCGGCGCCCGGCGGGCCAGCGAAATGACCTCATAGCCGGCATCCAGCATCTGGCGGCAGATCTCTGCCCCGATCCCGGCACTGCCGCCGGTCACGACTGCGATATTGGGTTCACTCATGATTCATCCTTATTGGCAGCCGTGGATTCGGCTTGCCCGAACAGCACGCCCATGCCAGCGCCATCACGCCGCAACACGACGTGCAGGCGCTCGCCTGGTTCGCCGCGGCAAGCTTCATGCAAATGCACGACGGCAGCCGGGCCGCAATCCAGCCTGACCATGGCAATGCGCCATGGCAGCCGGGCCTGGAAATACGGAAAATGACTGTGATGCAGCGTCGTACTGGACACCAGCCGCGCGCCCGCGGCCACCTCCTGCCAATCAAGCTCACCGTCCAGGCAGGCCACACAGACATCGCGCGGCGGATACTGCACCTGCCCGCACCCTTGGCACACCTGCAGGCGCAAACGCCCCAAGCCGGTCGCGCCGGACAAAATCTGCCCGGCCGCGCTGCGCAACTGCGGCGGCAGTTGATCGGCAGGCAAATTCAGGGGCGCTTGCGGCCAACGCTCGGCAGCCGCTGCGGCTTTTTCGTCATGGCTCATGACGCCTCCTTTTGCAGCATGGCGGCTGCGGTACACAGCCCCCGGTCGTAATTGATCATGCCGAAACCGGAAACAAGCCCGACCTGTGCGCCCGCCACCTGCATGGGGCCCGCCTGGCCGGTGAGCTGCCGCAAGGCCTGCACCAAACCGAGATACCCCCCTGCCGCCCCGGCCTGCCCCGCCGACAACTGGCCGCCGGAGGTATTGAAAGGCAGCGAGCCCGTCAGGGTAAAATCATGCTGCCGCACAAAGGCCGCCGCTTCGCCTTTGGCGCAAAAGCCCAGGTCTTCCAGCTGCAGAAAATTGATGACCGGGTAGTCGTCATAGGCCTCGAAAAAGTCCGCGTCCTCCGGCCCCAGACCGGCTTGCGCATAAAAGGCGTCGCAGTCCATCGCCCAGCCGCCCCGGTACTGGATATCGTCTTGCGGAAAGGCGTTGTGGCGTTCCTGTGTCGCCAGGACACGCACTGCCGGCAAGCCCAGCTGTCTGGCACGGTCGGCGCTCATCACCAGATAGCCTTCCGCACCGGCGCAAGGCATCACGCAATCGAATAAATGAATCGGTTCGGCAATCGGGCGGGCATCCAGATACTGTTGCAGGCTCAACGGTTTTTTCATCAGCGCATGCGGATTGCGCAAGGCGTTATCACGCTGGGCCACGCACAGCTTGCCGAAATCGGCGCGTGTGGCGCCATAGCGGCGCATGTAGTAATCCGTCAGCAAAGCAAAACTGGCATTGGGGCCGCCCGCCCCATAAGGCAGTACGGCATCCTGGCTGAAACGCGAGAACTGGCTGATGGTTTCCTGAAATGAACCGGCCTGATTCGAATCTCCCGCGATGCAGGCCACGATGTCCGCGTCCCCGGCCTGAACAGCGCGTGCCGCGCGCCGCAAAGCCACCACACCGCTGGCGCCCCCCATGGGAATGTGCTCCAGAAAACGCGGCGACAAACCGAAATGCTGCACCAGCCCGACGGCCGTATCGCTGCCCAGCGTGAAACTCGATACGCACAGGCCATCGACCTCGTTTTTATCCAGGCCCGCCCCTTGCACCAATTGCCGCAAGGCCTGCCCCAGCCACCAATGCGCAGTCTGGGCCGAGAATCGCTGGTAGGGAATGGTGACGGGCATGACGACCGCCACGCCCTCATAGCCCCGCGCGCGCCCGCCTGCGCCTGCGCCCGGCTGAGCTGCTGCGGCCGCCGTCATGCGGCCTCCTGGCGTTTTTTCATGGCGCGCGTATCCGTCACCGCCCCGGCTTGCGCCATCAACTGGCGCGCCAGTTCACGGATTTCGCCGCGCTGGATTTTATTGGTCGCTGTCAGAGGCAAGGCATCCACCCAGGCGACATAGCCCGGCACCTTGTAATACGCCATCTGCCCCAGCGCCCATTGCACCAGCGCTATCGCCTCGGTCTGGCGGGATGGCGCATCCTCCACCATGGCATGCGGCACGACCAGCGCCAGCACCTCATCGCCGCGCACGTCGTCGGGCACGGCGGCGACCGCCACGGATTTCACCGCAAGATGCTGCAACAACACGGTTTCCACATCCACCGCGGATATGTTCTCGCCGCTGCGGCGAATGACATTTTTCTTGCGGTCCACAAAATGCAGCTGGCCGTCTTCGCCGCGGCTGACAATATCCCCCGTATGAAACCACCCGCCCTGCCAGGCTTCCTCGGTGGCTTGCGGGTCTTTCCAATAGGCGCTGAAAAAACCGTCACGCGGGTCCGCCCCGCTGCTGCGCACCCACAGTTCGCCCGGCATGCCCGGCGCCGCTTCGCTACCGTCATCGGCCACCAGGCGCACTTCCATCGCGGCGGCCTCCTTGCCGAAACAATGCGTGCCCACATGCCGAGGGTCGTGGTTGGCGATCACCACCGCGCCCGCGCCGGTTTCCGTCATGGCCCAGGCTTCCAGCAGCGGGAAACCGAAACGGGCTTCGAAAGGCGCATGCAATTTGCCGTCCACCCCCGCGCCAAAACCGAAACGCACGGCATGCAGGCTATCGTTGGCCTCTGCTTGCGCTTTCATCAGAATGGCGGGCATGACCCCCAGGTAATGCACCACCGTCGCCGCCGAATCCCGCACGCTTTGCCACCAGCTGCGCGGATGAAAACGATCCAGCGCAATCAGGCAGCCGCCCGTCATCACCATGGCCATGGCGGAAGTGGCCATGGCATTCATATGATTAAGCGGCAAAGGCGTGAGCATGCGTTCGGCGCCCGGCCGCAGCGAGACCAGCCCGTCCAGCTCCGCATACCATTGCCCGGCACGCAGAAAATAGCGGTTAGACAGCATGCAGCCTTTCGGGCGCCCGGTCGTCCCCGAGGTATAGAGCAAGGCGCATTCCGTACGCAGATCCGGTTCGCCAGCCATAGGCGCTGGCAGCAGCGCGGCCGGCGGCGTTTCGTCTGCCGTCATCACGGCCAGCGGCCTGCCAGCCCGTGTCGCGGCGGCCAGCAAATCGGCATGGCGCCCCGGCAAGGACACCGCCAGAATCAATTCGGAATGGCCGATCAGGTATTCCAGTTCAGAAGCGCGCATCTCCGCGCTGATGGGCACCACCGATACCCCCAGCCGGTTCAGCGCAAACCAGTGCGAAAAAAACACGCGGCGGTTTTCCAGCAGCAGACCGACGCGATGCCCGTGGCCATAGCCTGCCCCGGCATAGGCCTGCGCCAGCGCATCGACTTCGGCCAGAACCTGCGCGTAAGTCCATTCACCCGCCGGTTCGCCGTAGATACCGGCAGTTTCGGGCAAGACACAGAGAAACGGCCGCTGCCGCCAGCGCGCTGCCGTGCGCGCGAACGCTTCATATACCGAAGGCGCCTGCGCCGGGTGCGCCAGCGGATCGGCGGCGGCTTGCGCCTGAAGGGAACTTGAGCTGTGAGTCATCTCTGCCTCGTTACATGAAGAGCTGGATATTGCTGAAAGGGGCGTCGCAATTGAGCAGATCGACACGCTTCAGACGGATGCGCAAGCCATCTGGCGTTTCCACCAGATGGTGGCGGGCCCAGCCCACATACATGGTTTGCTGGTCCTGCCGGGTTTCTGTGTAGTGAAAAGCGGTACGCACCACATGCTCTCCCTGCTCGCCCCACTGTTCAATGACAGGCCGCTGCAGCAAGTGATGGCAGCGGCTTTTGGGCTGCTGGGAAAAGGTGCGCTGGCCTGCCAGACGCTCGACCCGGATACGCAGCAGCAGCCCGTCTTCATACATCAGCGAGTTTTCCAGCAAAGGGTCGGTCTGTCCGTGGCTGAGCGGCATCCAGTAACGGCCGTCCTCGGTAAAAAGCGCCAGCCATTCTTCAAAGTGCTGTTCATCCAGCAAATGCGCTTCGGCATAAACGAAATCCGCCAAATCTTCCCGGGTCACGCTCATGCCTGCTCTCCTTGCATATCGGCCAGCATGTAGCGCAGCCAGGCGCGAAACTGCGCGCGCATCTGCATTTCATTAGTGCCGTTGGTCACGACATTGCTGAGTCCGTCCTCGCCCGCTTCAAACAGGCGCCCGACATTCATCCAGTCCCGTCCGCGCGATTGCAGGCCTTCCTGGGCGCGTTCATACATTTCCAGATCGTCATGCCCGACCACTGAGGTCGGCGCATTGATCAGGCGGTTGTACATCAGCGTGCGTTCCAGCAATTTGTCTGGCGCCCCGACCAGGCGGAAGGTCCAGGACTCCACCAGTGTTTTATCGACCGCGACGGGTTTGAAAATACGCAGCGTCTGGATGGGGCCTTTCACCATGATGTGCGGGAAATAAACCGTGTTATGCCGGACATCACCCAGAATCTCCTTGGCCCGTTCTTCGCCATAGGCTGCGACCATGCCATCCCAGTACTCCGGGATTTCCGAGTACGAAGCATGAATGGAATCCGACACGCCCGTATGGCCGTGGCCGTTTTGCCAGACCCGTATGCCCATGCCTTCGAAAAATTCATAGGGCGACATAAAAGGGGCGAACAGTTCAACCGCCATCGGCTTGGGCGTGCCGGCCGGCGCTTCGTTCCAGACCTTCACGGCCGTCCCGGCGGAGGATTCATGCGCCACCATCGGATGACAGGTATCCGTCTGGTTATCGACCAGCATTTTCCAATTGCAGTGGTGCATATAACGCACCACGCCGCCCGCCACTTCCAGGCGCCCTGCTGGCGAACGGTCCACCATGTTGTCCAGCGTGGACAGGGAGTCGCCAAAGAAGCTATGAAAATCTTCCCCTTCCGGGTTCAGGCGGCAGAACACAAACTCACGGTGAACGGCCACCGCCCCCACCGCGGCCATGCCTTGCGTGGCTTCGCTGTTTTCAAAGCCGGTATTCTCGTAGCCCTTCTTCAGGGGAATGGCCAATAGCCGCCCATCGGTACGGAATGTCCAGGCGTGATAGGGGCAACGGAAAAATTTGCCCGTATTGCCACAGGACTCCGCCGCGATCTTCACCCCTTTGTGCGGGCAGCGGTTGTAAAGCACCTTGATGCTGTCATCGCTGTGCCGCACCATGATGACCGGCTCCGTGCCGACTGTCGTGGTGTAGAAATCGCCTTTATTGGGAATCTGACTGGCATGCCCCACATACACCCAGGTGTTGGCAAAGAGATGGCGCATCTCCAGCTCGAACAGTTCCGGGTCGATATACAGATCCTTATGGACCTCGGTATCGCGTACCAGAGCGCGTATCGCCGCCGGCTGATTGCGGTACTTGCCGCCAGTTTCCTCAGCGCGGCCAGCCTGGCCGCCGCAACCGCCATGCAACGCCGCAGGCGCTGACACGGCGGGGCCTTGAGTTTCCGTCGTCATGCTAGTCTCCCTAGGATTGTCCTGCTCCCTGCCCGGCCGCACCCTGGCCTGGCAGACACATCAAGGTTCACGCTACAGGTCGAGCACCAGGCGCGGGCTTTTGGCGCGTGAAATGCAAATTTGAATCACCTTGCCCGCGGCTTTTTCTGAATCGGACAGGAAATAATCACGGTGATCGGGAATGCCCTCCAGCACATCTACCGAGCACACGCCGCACTCACCGCGCTTGCAGTCGTACATGGGGTCGCAGCCCGCCGCTTCCAGCACATCGGCAATGGTCTGATCCGCAGGCACCTGCAACACCATGCCGGATTGCCGGAGTTCGATTTCAAAAGGCTGATCGCCTGCCTGCGGCGCCGCGGTTTCAAACAACTCGAAATGCAATTGGCATGCAGGCCAGGCCAGCGTCTTGCTGTGCTCCAGCACTTCATCGAGCATGCGCCGCGGGCCGCAAACATAAAGGTGGCTGTCGCGCGGCAAACCAGCCATGAGCGCGGCCAGTTCCAGCCGGCCATCCGGCGTATCTGCCGCATGCAGCGTGAGGCAGCCGTCAGCCGCGGCCTGCAGTTCATCCAGGAAAGCCATGTGTTCACGGCCGCTGGCGCAATAGCGCACCTGGAAAGGACGCCCGGCCTCGCGCAAGGCGCCAGCCATGCTGAGAATGGGCGTAATGCCGATACCGCCGGCAATCAGAACAGCTGGGCCGGCATGGTCCTGCAGAGGAAAATCATTGCGGGGCGCGCTGGCTCTGACGCTGTCGCCCGCCTGCAAACCATGCATGTAACGTGAGCCGCCTGCGCCCTCGGGTTCCAGCCGGACGCCCAGACGGTATGCCTGCACGCCCCCGCTCGTACAGGATTCGGCCTGCGCCAGCACCAGCGAATAGCTGCGCGGCTCATCCAGCCCCGGCACGGAAACCTTCACATGCGCCCCGGCCTGCGTTGCCGGCAAGGCCTGGCCGTTCGCCGCACGCAAGGTAATCTGCCGCACCAGCGGGGTTAATTGCCTGACGTCGCTCACTACCAGATCCAGGATTTCCATCTTTGCGTCTCCTACATGCCTGGCCCTGGACGCCAAGGCCCAGGACTTATATCAGTGATGAATAGTTTATTTCTAAACATATTCCACTGAAAATGGTAGGAAACCATTAAGCGTATGTCCTGATAGAAAAAACGCTTGCAAAATGATTGAAGAAAAACGTGAAAAATAACGTAATAGAGCCCGTCAGCCCAACCGCGGATATCCATTGAACATCCAGGCCGGGATGCTGCGCTGCACAGGCCGCAGACAAAAAAACAGCGCCAGGCAAATACCAGACGCTGCTATCAATACGCCGTCCGAGACCGGGAGGCGTTCCCCACATTGCGCGCCAGCCTGCCAGCTGGCGCGCGGATGGCCTGGCTTAGGCGCCGGGCACCAGTGCCAGCACGCGCAAGGGGCTGCCGGAACCGCCTTCGATTTTCAGCGGCGCGGACAAAATCACTGCCCCTTGCGGCGGCAGCTTATCCAGATTCTTCAGGCATTGCAGCCCATAACGGTTGGCGCCATGCATCAGGGTGTGGCACGGATAGGCCACCGGCCACGCATAGGATTGGCCAGCGTCCGTGTTAATGGTTTCAACGCCAAAACCATGCACCTTGCGCTCATGGATCATCCATTCCACGGCCGCCTGTGACGGCCCGGGCGTGTGGGCGCCATCTTCGCGCATGCCCAGGAAGGCCTCCGCGTCATCGGCCCGCAACGACCAGTCGGTGCGGAACAGCACCCAGGCGCCCTCGGGAATGCGCCCGTGGCGGCTTTCCCATTCCTGCAGAAATTCCGGGGTGAGGATCCAGTCGGGATCCTGCGCCACTTGCGCGCTGGCATCGACGACAACCGCCGGACGCACGAAGTTTTCCGCCGGAATGGTATCCACGGTATTGCCAGGGTGGTCCTTGCCGGTAATCCAGTGCGCCGGCGCATCAAAGTGCGTGCCGGTATGTTCACCACAGGTGAAATTATTCCAGTACCAGCCCGGCCCGTTTTCATCGTAGCGGCTGATGCGTTCGATACTGAAGCCAGCTGTCTGGCCGAATTGCGGCGGCAATTGCAGCGACGGAAAACGCGGCGACAGCACTTGGGTAAGATCGACCACGCGCACGCCGCCGTTCGCCAGCGCCTGCACCATGGAACTCAGGACTTGTTCTCCAGCCATTTGTTGCTCCTCCTCTTGCGCGGCAGGCTTCACCGAGCCACCGCTGCTTTTTATGAATGCCCGCCCGGTCTCATGCCTGGCGGGTCACGCTGCCCACCTGCCCCGGGACAGGCTGCCCGGATAGCAGGCCGAGCTGGCGGACAGGCTCAGTATTTGCCCGACAGCAAAGAACCGAACCCCGGTACCGAGGTATCCAGCCCCAGGCGTTTGAGCATCATGTAGGTCGTGGCAACCGACGAGGACACAACCGGCAGGCCAACGCGGTCTTCGATGGCCTGAATCGAGGCCAGCGAAGGCATCTGCACGCAAGCCGATGCCACCACCGCATCCACGCCCTTGGTGTTGAGCTTCTTGGTGATTTCGATAGGCGCGCGCGAGTCTTGCCGCCCCACTTCCAGGTTGTCAGGGATTTCCAGCGAAATGCTGTCCACCACTTCTATCCCTTCGCTCTCGATGTAGTCGATCACCAGGGCCGTCAGCGGCTTCATGTAGGGCGCCAGCAGCGACACTTTCTTGGCGCCGATGGCATGCAGGCCATCAACCAGCGCGCCAGCGCTGGTCACGATGGGCGCCGGGCCGCCATTTTCCACGGTGCGCAGATGCAGACGCTCTTCTGAGACACGGTGATACCCGCGGCCCATGCTCATGATGGCGACCAGGCAGGCATAGCCCAGCACATCCACACGCGCATCGGACAATTCCAGCGCGCAGCGGTCGCTGTCGCCGTCCATTTTGCTCAGTTCTTCCTTGGTCACATGCTTCATGCGCATGCGGCTGGAGTGGAAAGTGAAACGTTCTGGCGCCACCCCTTCACGGGCGCGCAGGATGGCCGGAATCTCGGTTTCCATCGTCGTGTTCGACGACGGCACAATCTGGCCGATGCGGTAATTCATCTTGTTGCTCATCTTGCTTTACTCCGCGTCGCCGGAACGAACCGGCTCGAGGTCAAATTCAGGAAGCGGCATGCCGCCATCGTTGAACTGGGCGGCTTCCAGCGGGCGCCGGTTGACGCGCAGATCGAACACATCAAAACGGTTGTAGTGGCCGGTGATATCGTGCATCTGGCGCGGCTGAATGCAACGCGACAGATCCAGCTCCGCGTACACAATGCCTTCCTCGTCGATCAGCGGCGTGCCGATCACGCGCCCGTCCGGGCCGAGAAAGCCGGAGAACGCGCTGTTGCGGCGGCTCAGCAGTTCGCGCGCCTGCGGGTGCGACGCTTCCATGGCCGCAATGATTTCTTCGGAAACCGTGGAGCAGGACACGATGGTGAACAGCTTGCCTTCAAAGCAGTGTGCCGCCGCGCGCACCTTGATGGCTTCCGCCATGTCGTAATCCGCAGGCGCCACCGGCAAGGCAATGTAGCTGGCAACGTGCACCAGCTCGCCTTGCGCCAGCAAGGAAAAACGCGCCAGCGTGTTGGTGTTTTCGCCGCAGGCCAGCGCGCCCAGCGGGCCGACACTGGTCTGGTGCACACGCAGCGCCGAGCCATCGCCCGGCGCCCAGGTCAGTTTTTCCGCCCAGGTCGGCACCAGTTTGCGGTGACGGCCCAAGATGCGGCCCTCATCACTGATGGTGACGATGGTGTTGTAGATCGTGCCGATGCCATAACGCGAACGCTCATTGACGCCTATCACCACATTGATCTGGTGACGCGCCGCCGCCTGAGCGATTTTGGCTATTTCCGGGCCGGGAATTTCGATGGAGGAGCGCACCAGTTTTTCAAACCAGGGGCTGCCCTCCACCGGATTCATGATCCAGCTCCAATAGGGATAACCTGCCACGAAGACTTCCGGGAAGGCAACCAGCTTGGCGCCGTTGCCGGCAGCTTCGCGGATCAGCGCGCAAACCTTATCGACGGTTGCGTCGGTATCGAGGAAAACCGGCGCCGCCTGTACGGCAGCTGCCTTGAAACGGGGAAGATCCAGCATGACAGGCCTCTTTTCCAGTTAGTCCAGCGGCGTGGCGTCAACCACGGGATGGCGCAATTCGCCAATACCTTCGACCACGGCATGCACCACGTCGCCCGGCCACATCCATTCCTGCGGCGAACGGCCAGCGCCCACGCCTTCAGGCGTGCCGGTCGCGATGATGTCGCCCGGCTCCAGCGTCATGGCCGCGCTGATGTCGGCAATCAGGGTGTCCACCTTGAACAGCATGTGGCGCGTGTTGGAGGATTGCTTGGTCACGCCGTTGAGCGTCAGGCTCAGATCCAGCACATGGGGATCGGGAATTTCATCGGCCGTGACAATGACCGGCCCGAAGGGCGCAAAGGTGTCCTGGCCCTTGGAATAGATCCACTGCCCGGCGCGGCGGCAGTCGCGCGCACTGACGTCGATCATGACGCTGTAGCCGAACACATATTTCAGCGCTTCTTCTTTCTTCACGCGGGTGGCGCGGGTGCCGATAATGGCCGCCAGTTCCACTTCCCAATCCAGCTGCTGGGTGATCTTCTTGTTGTGCTCAATGGCATCCCCCGGCCCGATGATGCTCGTGGGCGGCTTGGAGAAAATCACCGGCTCTTTGGGCAGTTCCTTGGAGGTATCCAGGGTGCGGCTGGATTCGGCAACGTGCTCGACATAGTTCAGCCCGATACCGAAGATGTTCTTGCGCGGGCGCGGAATCGGCGCCAGCAGTTTGACGTTGGCCAGCGGCAGCGCCACGCCAACCGGGAACTCTTCTTCCATCTCCGCCAGCAATTGGCTGGTGAGCTTGACGGCCGCTGGGCCCAGGTCAATGAAGTCCAGCATATTGTCGGGCAGAGGCTGGCCAGCAACATCGCCGAACAGTTCAAGATCCACCACCAGATCGCCGACAATGGCGCCCAGGCGTCCGGCGGCTGCCGGTTCGGTACGGTAAGTGACAAGACGCATTTCTTTTCTCCGTAATGGGCCGACGGTACGCTGCGGCCCTGATTCCCGCCGCCGTCTCCGGCGGCACTGCTGGACCGCGCAAGCCCTCATGGCTGCGCGGCGGTATGACTGAAAACTGCCCGGCGGACTGACGCCCGCCGGCATGACAGCATTATTCCTGCGACAGCACCGGCTGATGGCCGCCGTTGTCGGCCAGGGCTTCCTCGCGGTACAGCCCGAGTTTTTCCATGACAGGCAGGTCGTTGAAGCAGAACAGGCAGGCATCTTCCGTTTGCGAGGCATTGACATGCTCGTGCCAGGCCCAGGAGGGCACGCAGAAGATATCCCGCTCCTGCCAGTCAAAACGCTGGCCATTGATGATGGAATAACCCTTGCCCTTGGCAACCTGGTACAGGAAGCTGCCGGTATGGCGGTGCGCCTTGCCTTCGAAACCGGGGCGCAGCAGTTGCATGCTGGCGCCGATGGTGGCCATGACATGGCCGCCACTGACCGGATTGGTGTAGTGCATCAGCGCGCCGTCGTAGGGGTTATCTTCGCGCGCGCCGGACAGTTGACGCAGCGCTTCGTAGGTCGGTTCCCACTGGTACTTGAAGAGCGGCGAATACGGCTTGGTCCAGCCGACATTCTGCGGCCGCAGGCCGGCTGCGCCCCAGATGGACACGGAATCATCCACCGGGTAACCCACCGCCTGGCTCAGGTCCGGGTGCACGGCATAGAAACCGGCTTCCAGCGCATTGACCAGCGGAATATCCAGGCCGTCCTGCCAGATGCAGGGCAGCCCATCGGCTTCCACGCCATGTTCATGCCAGGTGCCATTGGGCGTCAGGACGAAATCATTGGCGCCCAGCGTCATTTTGTGGCCATCGACGATGGTGTAGGCGCCCCGCCCTTCCATGATGAAACGCAGCGCCGACGACGAGTGCGCGTGCGCGGAGGCGGCTTCGCCCGGATGCATCACCTGCAGGCCGGAATACAGCCAGCCGACCGCCGCCGACACCTCCTGCCGGCCTGGATTGTTCAGATAGATCACGCGGCGGCCGGCCTTTTCGGGGGTCACCAGCGACACCGAACGCAGCACGTGGTCGCGCAGCTCGCGATAGCGCCACAGCACCGGCACCGAATCCGATTTCGGCTGCCAGGGTTCGATCTTGTTGGCCACCGTCCAGAGCGCCCCGGCTTTCAGGCGGTCCAGGTCTTTGTAGTAGGCGACCAGCTCCGGCGTATCTTCGACATCCGCACGGCCAGCCACGCTCTCGCGATAAGTGTCGTAACTTGTATTGCTCATGATGTTTTCCTTTGCCTGACTCCGGGCCGGCCTGCGCCAGGCCCGGCACTCACCTGCAACGCCTTATGCCGCGACGGCGCCGCGCTTGCCCAGCCGTTCCTGCCAGTCCTGCCCCCAGAAATACGCCGCTGGCCAGGGCGCATCCTTGCTGCCCAGTTGCGCCGCTTCACGCAGCAGCCAGTTCGGATCCGCCAGCAGCGGCCGCGAAAGCGCGCACAGATCCGCCCGCCCCGAGGCAATAATGCCGTTGGCCTGATCCAGCTCGCTGATGTTGCCGACCGCAATGGCGGCCACCCCGGCCTCATTGCGGATACGGTCAGCGAACGGGGTCTGGAACATACGGCCATACACCGGCTTCTGATCCGGGGTCACTTCGCCGCTGGAACAGTCCACCACATCCACCCCCGCCGCGCGCAACATCCCGGCGATCGCGACGGCCTCATCCACCGTGGTGCCGCCCTCGGCCCAATCCGTCGCGGAAATACGCACCGACAACGGCAGATCCTCCGGCCAGGCCGCCCGCACGGCACGCACCACTTCCAGCGGGAAGCGCATGCGGTTTTCCAGCGCGCCACCGTATTCATCACTGCGCTGATTGGTCAGCGGCGAGATGAAGCTAGACAGCAGGAAGCCATGGCCAGCCTGAATTTCCAGCCAATCGAAACCGGCCTGCGCGGCACGCTGCGCGGCCTCGGCAAACGCTTGCGTCACGGCTTTCATACCGGCCAAGTCCAGCGCCTGAGGCACTTGCGTGCGGCCAGGCTGATACGCCAGCGCAGAAGCCGAAACCAGCGGCCAGCCGCCTTCAGCCAGCGCCTGGTCTGCTTGCCGCGGGTCGGCCTGCGTCGCGCCGCGGCGGCCGGCATGCCCCAGCTGCACGCCGATACGGCTGCCGCTGTGCTGGTGCACGAAATCCGTCACGCGCTTCCAGGCCTCAGCCTGCGCATCGCTCCAAAGGCCGGGGCAAGCCGGCGTAATCCGGCCATCCGGCAAGACAGCCGCCATTTCCGTCATCACCAGACCGATACCACCAAGCGCGCGAGCGCCCAGATGGGTCAGATGGAAGTCGTTCGGCATGCCCTCGCCATTCACGCAGGAATAGGTGAGCGTCGGCGAAAACACCATGCGGTTAGGCAAGGTGACGCTGCGCGCCCGGAACGGCGTGAAGACCGGCATGGCGGCCTTACGGCCTGCCTGGACGGCGCTACCAGCCTGTTCGGCCAGCCAGGCTTCGTACCCTTCCAGCCAGGCCGGGTCACGCAGCCGCAGGTTTTCATGCGACAGACGCTGTGAGCGCGTCAGCAGCGAATAGGCGAATTGTTCCGGCGCCAGGCCCGCGTAGCGCGACACGTTTTCAAACCATTCGGTCGAGTTGCGGGCGGCGTTCTGAATTTTCAGTACTTCCACGCCGCGCAAGGCCTCGTAATCCTTCAGCGCTGCCTCCAGCGGCTTGCCGCGCAGGCGCTGCGCCAGGTCGATCGCATCTTCCAGCGCCAGCTTGGTGCCCGAGCCAATGGAGAAGTGCGCCGTATGGGCAGCGTCGCCCATCAGCACGACAGGAACGCGGCGGCCAGGCTCCGGCTCGGTCCACTGCACCCAGTTGCGGCAAATGACGCGCGGGAAACGGATCCAGATGGCGGAACCGCGCAAATGGGTGGCGTTGCTGATTAGCCCGTGCCCATCCAGGTAGGGCGCGAACAGCTTTTCGCAATAGGCAATGCCCTCTTCCTGGCTCATTTCGCCGATACCGGCTTTCTGCCAGGTTTCTTCCGGCGTTTCCACAATGAAGGTCGATGTGCCGTCTTCGAAACGGTAGGCATGCGCCTGGAACCAGCCGTGCTCGTTTTCCACGAAGATGAAATTGAAAGCGTCGAACACCTTATGCGTGCCCAGCCAGACGAAGCGGCAATTGCGCTGGTCGATATCGGGCTGGAAGGTCTGTTCATAGCGCTTGCGCACGATGCTGTTGATGCCATCGCAGGCAATGACCAGGTCGGCCCCGTACTCACGCGCCAGATCCTGATCGTCGGTCACATGGGTTTCG
Organism: Kerstersia sp.; assembly: GCF_052103615.1. Taxonomy (NCBI): domain Bacteria; kingdom Pseudomonadati; phylum Pseudomonadota; class Betaproteobacteria; order Burkholderiales; family Alcaligenaceae; genus Kerstersia; species Kerstersia sp. Next base: position 34,446 of record NZ_JBQEKA010000004.1, read on the forward strand.
AATACCAGCTCGACGCCCACTTCTTCGCAACGGGCTTGCAGAATGTTCAGCAGTTTCTTGCGGCCGATGCCGATAAAGCCATGACCGCCGCTGCGCAAGGCGCGGCCCTTGAAATGGATTTCGATATCGTCCCAGTGATTGAAGGCATCACCAATCGTCTTGGCCGACACGGGATCGGCCTGCCGCAGGTTTTCCATCGTGGCGTCGGAAAACACCACGCCCCAGCCGAAGGTGTCGTAGGGGCGGTTACGCTCCACCACGATGACTTCATTGGACGGATTCTGCAGCTTCATCAGCAATCCGAAATACAGGCCCGCCGGCCCGCCACCCATACATACGATCTTCATGGCTCTCTCCACACCTGTTCCACATCCGCCGCCTGTTCCGGCGCGGCCTGCCAGAGCAGGAAAACTACCGTGTGATTATTTTTATTGCTGAATATTTTATTTATAAAGTATATGGGCAAAAAAATTGCCCCGTATATGCTCCTTTTCCCTAGGCCGTTCCTTCACCGGCGACTGCCTCCTGGGGCAGCACATAAGCCTGCATGGCCTGCCGGATGGCCTCGGGGATCTGGATCGCCTTATGGGTCACCAGCGAGGTCGTCACGATGACCTGATTGACCTGCATGCGCAGCACGCCATCCGTGCCAACACAGCGTAGCACCAAACGCAGCGAACGGCTGCCCAGGTGTTCCACCGCCAGACTCAGCACGACATCGTCGCCCATGCGGCTGATCGCCTTGAAATCGGCATCCAGATGCACGGTCGGCATGCCGACATGCTGCTTGCCTATCATGTCGTGAAAACCGCCGGTCGTGATGGCGTCCACCCAGGCTTCGAGCAGATCATTGAACATCACGAAATACTGCGGGTAAAACACGATGCCCGCCGGGTCGCACTCGGAGAACCGGATGCGGTGCGGGCGCTGGAATACAGTTGTCTCAGTCATCTGCCACCTGTCATGAAATTTGCGAAACCGGCCCAGGCCTACTGGCCGGCCGCCTGATTGACCAAGTGGACCCGCAAGGCGCCCAGATGCTGATGCAGCTGGCGAACCGCCTCGGGCTCCAGCCCGGAAAACATCTCGGTCACCCAACCCGCATGGGCCTTGGCCATGACCTCGAAACTGCTGCGTCCTTCGGGCGTCAGCCTCAGGATCCAGGCGCGCCGGTCTGTCGGGCTGCTGGCGCGCGACACCAGGCCTTCACGCGACAGCTCATCGGTCAGGCCGGTGATATTGCCGCCAGTCACCATCAGATAGCGCGACAGCTCGCCCATCTTCAGGCCGTCCGGATAGCGGTACAGCTGCGCCATATAGTCAAAGCGCGCCAGGGAAATATCGAAATTCAGGCGCAGGCGGCGGCGGATCTCATCTTCCACCTGCTTGGTGCATGCCATCATGCGCAGCCAAAGCTTGAGGCTGGCGGGATCCTGCGAGCGCGCACGCCCTTCGTAACCCAGCTCCTGGGCTTCGTGCAGCAACGCGTGCGAACTATCCTTATGCTCCATGCTGATGTCTTCCTGCTTTTTGGCTATCCGTCCCTGGCGCCGGGCCGGCCCGGCTTTGGGCCTGGCCGCCTGAGGCTGCCTGGACGCCAGCAATATGCCTTGATGCGCATGCTGCTGGGGTAATGTAGGTTCAGTGGACGCCGCCGGGCCAAAGGCCGGCAATTCGCCACCGCGACGTTGAGGAGCCGCAGGCTCCTGCTGAGCACTGCCTGGCTTGAATCCGCCCGCAATGGCGGGCATAAGGCTTCGGCGTGTGGTCATAGTCATTCTACATTAATTACTTGATAGGTAAACAATTCAGAAGCACAAATACTTGATCTGGAGCAAGCGGTTTGAGCCTGCCTAGGCCAACGCAAAACGGCGCAATGCCGAATCCAGTTCGCGGCCATGTTCATCGGCCAGCGCCGCCTCGCGCAGACTGCGCAGGGTATCCGGCGCCAGCGCCTCGCGCTTGCTGGACACGGCTCCCATCAAGGTCTGGAAATTTTTCCAGCCGCGCACATGGGTATCGCCGTATCCCTTGACCAGACGCTGGCACTGCACCACTTCCAGCGCCAGCGCCGGGTGCGCCGGCGCGAACACGGCCACATGGCCCAGCCATTCCTCAATGCGCTGCTGCTCCGTGGCGTAGCGCAGCGTGTTGCGGCGCCAGCGTTTGAACCCCGACAGCAGGTAAAGCGGCAGATAGCCCCGCACCGAACTGGTGCGCATGATGCGGCCTTCGCGGGTGAAACGGCGCACCAGCCAATTTCCCCAGGTAGGGCGCATCAGCCAGCGGCCCAAGGCCGCCACCGGCAGGATTTCGCTGATTTCCTCGACGCGTGGGTGCATGAACTCCTGAATCGCCAGGATTTGCTCGTCCTTGGCCCGCACCTCGCCGCGCACCCGCTGAAAACGCGTATCACGAGTTTTCAGCTCCGCCACGCGGATGGCATCTTCATAGGACATCCAAAGCGCCAGATAGCGCGCGGCTTCACGCAGCAGCACGGCGTCATCCCGGCGGGCCGCATCGCGCACACGCACCAGGCGGTCCAGATACAAATCGGCATATGCCGCATCCTGGTAATCCACCAGACGGCGCACGCCCTCCAGGGCCAGATCACGCGCTTCGGCCGGAATGTCGCGCGCCAGGCGAGCCAGCAATTGCTTGAGCACCGGATCCTTGGGCTCGCCCGCTGGCCGCACTGCCGTGCTCACGGCCGCGCCATCGGCAGCAGCCTGCCCGGCGGCATCGGATTGCGTCTTGCCCACCCGGTCAAACGCATAGCCAAACGCGCGCAAGCTGGGTTTGACGCCCACCCCGCCGCGTTCAATCGTGGCCTCGAACTGCTCCCGTGAAAATGGCAGCACGCCTGCCGAAGCCAGCGCGCCGAACAGCACGGCGCTGATGACACTGCCAGTTTCTTCGGCGGCCTGCTCCATATTGAAATGGATGAAGCGCCGCGACGCCTTGGTGGCATGGCGAATCAGCGCCTGATTATCCACCCGGCCATCGCCCATGGCTGATTTTTCAGCAATGGAATACACCCGGTGAGTGGATGCCAGCAAGGTGGTGCGATCCGGCGTGACCAGGCCGCGCTGCACGGCGCGCCCGGCCTCCATCAACTCCGACGCCAGCACCACATCCACATCCCCCGGCATGGGCATCAAGGCCAGCACCGGCTGCTTGCCATTCTTCTGCGCCTCGGCTTCGGGGAACAATTCGACGTAGTAGATGGTGGCGCCCGTCCGCTGTGCCACCCCGGGCACAGAGGTCGTCTGGGCAATATAGCCATTGTGCTCGCCCAGGCTGACGATCCAGTCGGCCAGCACGCCGCCGCCCTCGCCGCCCATGGCCAGAATGGCAATTTTGATCGGTTGAATGTTTGTCTTCATAGTCTTATCCTGCCGCGCGCCCGGGCAGCCCCCGGCACACCTTATTGTTCCTGCGCCAGCCCGGCAACTCTGCCAGGCTGGCCGCCCGCCTCAGAATGCCAGCCGTTCGCGGCGCTGCGCATCGCGGCGCTGCAACCAGCCAATCAGGCCTTCGCGCAAGGTCTGGCGGAACTTGTCCCAGCGCGTCGGGTTGGTGATGATCTGCGCCCGGTAGAACGAAGGGCACAGCACCGCGGCATGCGACACTTCACCGCACAGGCCGCAACCCACGCAGCTATCCATCACGCGCGCCACCGGGTCGGTCCGCAAAGGATCGGGATTGGGGCGGATGCTCAGCGACGGGCAACCGGACAAACGGATGCAGGAGTGGTCGCCCGTGCAGGTATCCGGGTCCACGCCAAAGCGTTCACGCACCACACGTTCGCCTGCGGCCACGGCCTTGCGCACCTTGGGTTTCTCGCGGCGCTGCAGGTTCAGCATGCATTCGCTTTGCGCCACCAGCACTTTGGGGCCTTTCTCGGGCGTCGTCAGTGCCTCGCGCAATGTGGCCGTCATGGTTTTCAGGTCATAGGTGCGCTTGACGGTACGCACCCATTCCGCGCCGACGCCGCGCACGGCCTTTTCGATCTCATGGCCGGTGCTGCGCGTGGCATTGAGCGCCTTGGAAGACAGGATATCCTGCCCGCCAGTCGCTGAGGTATAGCTGTTGTCGATCACGATGGTCAGGTTATCGCTGCGGTTGAACACCGCATTGGCGACCCCGCTGACCAGTCCGTTATGCCAGAAGCCGCCATCGCCCATCACCGAAATGGCGCGCTTGCCCGCCTGGGTATTGAGCGCGGCTGCGCCCGCCCCCCCAAGGCCGTAACCCATGGTGGTATTGCCCAGATTGAACGGCGGCAGGATAGAAAACAGATGGCAGCCGATATCCGCGCTGACGTGGTGGGGGCCCAGTTCCCGCTCGACCAGTTTCATGGCCGTGAAAATGGGCCGCTCCGGGCAGCCGGTACAGAAGCCTGGCGGCCGCGCATGCACATGCTGATCCAGCGTATCGGTTTCCGGCGCCTGCTCCATGGCGCTGGCCGCGCCCTGGCCTTGCTGGCTGCCCGCCGCCGCTTGCGCAATGGCCACGCTGGCCGCGACTGCGGCATGGCTTTCCGTCAGGTCTTCTTCGACCGCCAGTTCGGCGCGCTCCGCAACAGCGGTGCCGCCCCCCTGGCCGCCAGGCGCAGGGCGTTCACGCGACACTTGCTGGGCCACCAGCGGGATCACTTTGCGCGGCACAGGCTGGGCTTCGATGCGGCCATAGCGCTCGAAGAAGCTGCGCATGCCCTTCACCATGGTGGCGGTGTTGTACTCGCCCGCCATAGGCAGCATGTCCTTGCCATGCAGGGCCGTGTCGCAGCCTTCCTGGCGCAGGATGGTCGCCATATTCTGTTCCAGGAAGTTGGGCTGGCCCTGCTCCAGCAGCAGCACCGCGCGCTTGCCCTGGCAGAACCGCAGCACTTCCTCGTCCACGACCGGATACACCACATTCATCACATACAGCGGAATGTCGGTCTGGCCATAGACATCGGCCAGGCCCAGCTTTTCCAGCGCGCGGATGGCCGTGTTGTAATCGCCGCCAGGCACAATAATGCCCAGCTCATCCTTGCCATCGGCAAGAAACTCATTGAGGCCACGCTCCTGAATGAAGCGCACGGCATTGGGCCAGCGGTCACGGATTTTTTCCTGCTCATGCAGGAAGCTGGCGGGCGGCAGCACGATGCGGTTGACATCGCGCTCCGGATTTTCCAGCGCTTCCTTGAGCGTGAAACTGGCGCGCTTGTTGTCAGAGGCGACAAACTGGCCGTGCACATGACAGGCACGGATACGCAATTGCAGCATCACCGGCGTATTGCTGGCCTCGGAGAGATCGAAGCCGTCCTTGACGGCCTGCACAATACAGGGAAGACTGGGGCGCGGATCCAGCAGCCACATCTGCGACTTCATCGCAAAGGCATGACTGCGCTCCTGCATGATGGAGGAGCCTTCACCGTAATCTTCGCCGACAATGACCAGCGCCCCGCCCTTCACCCCGCCAGAGGCCAGGTTGGCCAGCGCATCCGACGCCACATTGGTTCCGACAGTTGCCTTGAAAGTCACGGCGCCGCGCAACGGATAATTCACCGACGCGGCCAGCGTTGCGGCAGCGGTGGCTTCACTGGCGCTATTCTCGAAACGGATACCGTTTTCCTGCAGGATATCCTGGGCATCGGCCAGGACATCCATCAGGTGCGAAATAGGCGCGCCCTGATAGCCGGCGACATAGGACACACCGGATTCCAGCAGCGCCTTGGTCACGGCCAGAATGCCTTCCCCGCTGAATACCTCGCCCTCGCCCAGACGCAGTTTTTTGACTTCTTCGACAAATGACCTTTCCGCCATGTCAGTTCCCCTGTGCGCTAGTCACACATGCATTTGCAATTAATTCCACATGAATATATTTATTTATGAACTAATTTAAAATCATGGTTTTCCCTAGACGCAAGCCTCAGGGAAATCCTTCATTCAAGCGGGAAAGCCGCAGCAGGACTGGCTTTCAGGCAGACAGGGCAGTCTGGCCAAAAAACCGGCAGGCAGGAAAACCCCAATCGCCTGCCGCCCGGCACCCTGCCTTTACCGGGCGCCAAACGCAGCGCGCGGGGAAACAGTTATAGTCGTGCCAGCGCAATGACATGGATGCGACGCGGCATCCATCAAACCGACAATATGCCCGCAGAATCCACGCACACTTTCATCGACGACTACCTGCCCGCCTTATTGGCGCAGGCCAGCCAGCTGATCTCTACCGAATTTCATGAAGTCGTCCGGCGCCATAATCTCTCTGTCACGGAATGGCGGATTCTTTCCACCCTGCTGGGTGCCGGGGAAATCAGCATAGGCAATCTGGCGCAAGTCACGCTGACCAAACAGCCGACCGTCACCCGCCTGCTGGATCGCCTGGAAACCCTGGGCCATTTGCGCCGCATCGCCCATGAGTCCGACCGGCGTATTACCCTGGTCCGCATTACGGATACCGGCCAGGCCCTGATCGCCGACCTGGCCGTGCAAGCCAAACGCCACGAAGAAGAAGTGCTGGAACGCCTGGCGCCGCTGGACAGCGAAGCGCTCAAGGCGACCTTGCGCCGTGTGATCGCGGAATACCGCGAACCGATTTAAGCGCCTGGCGTTCTCTCAGGAGGCTCTGCCAGCCTGCCCTGGCCGGCCGCGCTGGCTGGCCGGCGGCACTAGCGTCTGCGCCAGGGCCTGCGCGGCATCGCGCAGCAAAGCCGTGTCCACTCCCGGCGCGTCTGTCAGGCTGGCAGCGCAACGGCGCAGGGCCTGCACCGCCCGCTCCGGCGCATCCTCAAGCCGCTGCAAACGGATCAGTGTCGCCGCCAGACGCCGCGCCGCCACGCGTGTCAGCCCCGGTGTCAGCAGCACCTCATCCATATGCAGAATGGATGCGCCCAAGAGCATGGCCGCATAGCCTTGCTGAATCACGGCGTCCCGGCTGCGCCCCGACTTATCGGCCCAGCGCACCAACGCCAGCACACGATGGCTCAGGCGGATACGCCAGCCCGTACGGCGGCGCGACACCCCGCGCCGCGCTGCCATTTTCTGCAATTCCTGCGTCATGGCCGCGCTCAGCGCGCGCATGCGGCGCGCGCTATCTACTGGAAAGACCAGCGCAAACGCCAGCAGACCCAGCAAAGGCCCCAGCACCACGGCCAATCCCGTCTGCGCGGACAACAGCGCCACCGCCGCATCCGGGGCAGGCAGCGGCCAATCCGGCTGCAGCATCAACAGCAGCACCATGCTGAAATCAAACCCCAGCGGGCCTGCGCCCCGCCGATGGCCCATGAATAGCCCGCCCAGCAAGACAAATGGCAGCATTGAAAACACCAGCCCGGCCGCGCTATCCATGTGCGGCCACACCAGCCAGCGGCACACCAATGCCCCCAGCACGCCCAGCGACTGCCCCAGCACCACCAGGCGCAGCAAACGCACCGGGTTATCCGCCGTGGAAAAAATCGTGGTCATGATCGCCACGCCCAGCAGCATGAACGGGCCGGCCTCCCATTGGCTCCACTGCCAGGCCGCCCCGGCAAACAGAATGGCCAAGGCCGCCCTGGCCCCGGCCTCGCGGCCGCCGCGCCAATCCCGGTGCAAGGCCACATCCGCCTGCCGGCTGGCGCTGCCAGGCCAGCGCGCAGCCACCTGCACCGCAGCCATACCGCGCCGGCCCGCCGTGCTGACTTCCGCCTGGTCATAACGCTTGCAGGCCTGGGCCATGCCAGCCAGGGCATCCTGCAAAGCGCGTGACTGCGCCAGCCCAGCTGCACGGCTCAAGGCCACGCCTGCCTGGCGCGCGCTCCCGCCACTGGCCAGCACAGCCGCCGCATCCCGCACCGCCTGCCCAAACGCCGCGCTTTCCTCCCCTTGCGGCATACGCCGCATCCAGAGCAGCAACGCCACCTGCGCAGCCAATTGCCGGCGCAAGGCCCGCACCGCCGCCCTCGCCTTCAGCGATCCAGCCCCCTGGCCATCGAGCGCTTCCTCCGCCGCCGCCATCTCTGTCAAGAGTTGCAGGCTGCGGCGGTGATCCGCCGTCTTGCCCGGCATCAAGGCCTGCGCCAGCAATTCCAGCACTTCCCTGCCCTGTTCACGCGCCTGCCGGGCCAACTGCCGGTAATTACTCTTGCGTGCAAAAAACCAGCCCAGCGCCAGAGCCACCAGCACGCCCAGCAAGACGGTCAGCAAGCGATCCAGGCCCACGGCAAAAGGATTGCCAGCCTGCCGGCTATGCAGCAAGGCCACCATGGCCGCCGAATAGCCCGCCAGCATCGCGCCATAGGAGGCAAACCCGCGCACGACATTGCCCGCCCAGGCGCACAGCCCTATCCATAGCGCCAGCCCCAGAATCAATACCCAGGCCTGACCCTGGGCCGCTGCCAGCAAGCCGGTGCCAAACAAGGCGCCCAGTATCGTGCCCTGCACGCGGAACATGCTCTTTTCCAGCAGTTGCCCGCGCATGGGCTGCGACGCCGCCCACACTGTCATGCCCGACCACTGCGGATGTTCAAATCCGGCCAGCCAGGCCAGCACCACCGCGCAGCAGGCCGCCACGGCCGTGCGCAGCGTGAAGCCCAGGCGCGCGCGGTCAAACCCCCAACGGTCCAGACGCTCCGCCATGTTCATGCTTGCCCCTCCAGCTCGCGTTCGGCGCGCAAACGCTGGTCCAGCTGATCCAGCCTGGCAGTCAGTTGCTGCATGGTGCCGTCATCCCAGTCCGCCAGCATGCGCCCTTCCGCCTCTTCCAGCACCTGTTGAATACGCGCCACCATGGCATGCCCCGCCGGGGTCAGATACAGCAGATTGGCGCGTCTGTCTGAAGGGTCCTGGCGGCGCTCTATCCACCCTTTGGCAGAGAGGATATCGAGCAGGCGCACCAGCGTAGAGGTATCTATTCCCACCCTGGCGGCCAGCTCTTTCTGGCTGATTCCGCCGCCGCTGCGGCCAATATGCACCAAAGGACTCCAGGTCGCATCCGACAAACCGACCTCCGCCAGGCTGGCATCCAGCGCGGCACGCCAGCGCCGCGCCACACCGACGAACAAACAACCGAAACGCTGACGCGGAGTTTCCTGATAAGGCATTTTCTATTTTGATCAAAATAATTTGAATTCAAATTATATAGGCAAGGCCATGCTGCGTGCATCACCGCGCTGCCGCACCCTCGCACCCTCGCACCACCGCACCCCGCACCATCGCACCACGCGGCCATCACGCCTTGCGCGCCACCCAGCCCCGGAAGGTCAATGCGCCATAGAAAAGGTCGATATCGCTGAACCCGGCCTGAGCCAGCAGCGCTGTATCCTGCTGCGGTGTCAGTACAGGCAGCTTCTCTTTGAAGGCGGCAATGCTGCTGGCCGCCTGTGCTGCGCAGGCGCCATTGGCCGCGGCAAACGCCGCATAACGCGCCAGCCACCGCTCCCCTTCGCTGCCGCTGATGGGAAAACTATGGTGCGCAAGCACCAGGGGCGCACCGGGCTTGAGGCGCTGATGTATCTGCTGCAAAGTGCGCAAGCGCTCCGCCCTGGGCAGAAAATGCAGCGTCAACAGACAGGCCGCGCCATCAAACGCTTCCCTGGGTGTGCTGTCGATATAGCCTTGATGCCAATGCACACGCGCGGCCAGGGCCCCTAAAGTCACCTTGGCCTGGTCCAGCATCGCGGCAGAAGGATCTACCCCGGTGAAATGCCAGCCGGGCTGCATTTGCGCGAAAGCCTTCAGTTCCAGCCCCCCGCCTGCGCCCAGTACCAGAATCCGGGCATGATCAGGCACGCATTCGGCCAGCAGCACACCCGCCATCCGGTGCAAGTCCTGCAAACCCGGCACCAGGCTCGCGGCTTTCCCGGCATAGTCCGCTGCCGCTGCCTGATCAGAAAAAGGTGCTGTCACCGCGGCAGCTCCGCGCGCGCAGGCGCCGCCGCCTGCCGCCGAGCGAAATCGGCAGCCAGGTCAGCCAGCGTGATTTCTGAAAACCGCTGCCGCAGCAATGCTTCCGCTTCGGCAAATGCCGTTTCCAGCGCGGCATTCACCGTCTGTTCAACCAGGCAATCGGGGGACTCATTGCGGTTGCCAATCGCAAACAGGGCCGGTTCACCCAGCGCTTCGTGCAACTGGCGCAGGCTGATGGCGCCCAGGTCAGCCTGAATGCGCCAGCCGCCCGCATGCCCACGATCCGAGGCCACAATTCCTGCCTCCCGGAGATATCCCATCGTGCGTCTCACCACGACAGGATTCGTCCCCAGGCACCGCGCCAAGGCGTCCGAGGTAACAGGGCCTTGCTGCTCGGCCATATGCAGCAGCGCATGCAGGACAGAAGATAAACGGCTATTTCGTTTCATGTAACTTATGATGTTTCATAAAAACAGGCCTGTCAAGCAAGTCTCCCGCCGCCGAATCTCTCTCGCGCCGCCGGCGCACAAACGGAATGCGGCCCGGCGGCGCGGACGCCTGCGCCTGGCGCCCCCAAAAAATCAGCGCCAAAATAAAAACAGGCCCGCAAATCCATGCGGGCCTGTCTGGCGCTATGCGCGGCAAGGGATCAGCAACAACCTATCCTGCCCTTCCCGCCATATCGCGCTTCCTGGCGTTCCTTGAAAAACGCCTCGTAGCTCATGGGTTCCTGATCCGGGTGGTTACGGCGCATATGAGCCACATAGGTCTCGTAGTCCGGCACGCCCACCATCAGACGCAAGGTGCGCCCCAGGTAGCGGCCAGCCTCCCCGGCGGCGGAAGCCGCCCCGGAAAAGCGCCCGGTCAGGTTCATGCGCGCCATCAGTGCGCCCCTGTCGCCACGGCCGCTTCCGGCGGCAAGGGCTCATACGGCGTTTCATTGGCCGTCGGCTGCGACTGGCGGCGCGCCTGGAAGACGGAACGGATACCGAACACCAGGATGCTCAACACGACAAAGATGAAAATGCCGCACAAGCTTGCATTCACATAGTCGTTGAAAATCACGCGGCTCATCTCGGACAGCGATTTAGCCGGCGCCAGCACCTTGTCTTCCGCCAACGCCTGGGCATACACCTTGGCATGGGCCACGAAACCGATCTTCGGATTGCTATGGAAGATCTTCTCGAAACCGGCGGTCAGCGTGCAAGCCAGCAGCCAGATCGTCGGCAGAATCGTCACCCAGGCATAGCGGTCACGCTTCATCTTGAAGAGCACCACCGTGCCCAGCATCAGCGCCACCGCAGCCAGCATCTGGTTGGCAATCCCGAAGAGCGGCCACAAGGTATTGATGCCGCCCAGCGGATCCACCACCCCTTGATACAGGAAGTGCCCCCATGCCGCCACGCAAAGCGCCGTCGCCAGCAAGTTGGCAGGCAGCGACTCCGTGCGGCGCAGGCTGGGCGCGAAAGTGCCCAGCAGGTCCTGCAGCATGAAGCGGCCTGCCCGCGTGCCGGCATCGACTGCCGTCAGGATGAACAGCGCTTCGAACAGAATGGCGAAGTGATACCAGAACGCCATCATGGCCTGGCCGCCTATCAGTTGCTGCAAGATATAGGCCATCCCGACTGCCAGCGTCGGCGCGCCGCCCGCACGCGAGATAATCGTGCCTTCGCCGACATTGGCCGCCATCTGCGTCAGCTGATCCGGCGTAATCAGGAAGCCCCAGCTGGAGACCACCTGGGCAGCCTGTTCAGGCGTGGTGCCGATCAGCGCCGCCGGGCTGTTCATCGCATAGTAGATACCCGGCTCGATCACGCAAGCCGCCACCAGCGCCATGATCGCCACAAAGGACTCCATCAGCATGCCGCCATAACCGATATAGCGCGCCTGGGTTTCATTTTCGATCAGCTTGGGCGTGGTTCCCGAAGAAATCAGGGCATGGAAACCGGACACGGCGCCGCAGGCAATCGTAATGAACAGGAAGGGGAACAGATCGCCGGACCAGACCGGGCCTGTGCCGTCGATAAAGCGCGTGGTCGCCGGCATCTTCAGTTCCGGCGCGACAATCAGGATGCCCAGCGCCAGCCCGATGATCGTCCCGATTTTCAGGAAGGTGGACAGGTAATCACGCGGCGCCAGCAGCAGCCATACCGGCAGCACTGCCGCAATAAAGCCGTAAATAATCAGCGCCCAGGTCAGTTGCGGGCCGTCCAGATCAAACACCGGCGCCCATTCGGCGCTGGCGGCAACATCCTGGCCAAAAATAATGGCGGCCATCAGCAGCACAAAGCCGATGATGGAAATCTCGCCGATGCGTCCGGGCCGGATATAGCGCAAATACACGCCCATGAACAGCGCGATGGGAATGGTGGCCGCCACCGTGAACGTCCCCCAGGGGGAGTGCGTCAACGCCTTGACGACGATCAGCGCCAGCACGGCCAGAATGATCACCATGATCATGAAGGCGCCGAACAGCGCAATCACGCCTGGCACCTGGCCCAGTTCGCTCTTGATCAGATCCCCCAGGGAGCGGCCATCGCGGCGGGTGGAAATGAACAGCACGATGAAATCCTGCACCGCACCGGCGAACACCACCCCTGCCAGCAGCCACAGCACACCGGGCAGATAGCCCATCTGCGCGGCCAGCACCGGCCCCACCAGCGGGCCCGCGCCCGCAATAGCGGCAAAATGGTGGCCGAACAAAATATGCTTGTTGGTTGGAACGTAATCCAGACCGTCATTGTGTTTCCAGGCCGGCGTCATGCGCGTCGCGTCCAGGCGGAACACATTGCGTGCGATGAAACGGCTGTAATAGCGGTAGGCAATCAAATAGACGCAAACCGCGGCAATGACGATCCATAGCGCATTGACGGTTTCACCCCGGGTCAGCGCCACGGTGCCCAGGGCAAATGCCCCGACCACCGCAACCACGATCCAGGCGATTCCTTGCGCCCATCCTCTCTGCTGCTGCTGGGCATGCATAAGCTCTCTCCTCCTGTTGTTCGGATAGGCCAGACCGGCCGCCGGCCCTGCTCCGCACTCGGGCATCATTTAAGTAGAATTAGATATAGCGCCGGGCCCCGTCAGTATTTCGATTTTCTACGGGGTGAACAAGCGTGGAGCTACTTAAGGCATATGCGTACTACCACGCAGGGGAAAACCATCAGCCTATGAAACTTCGCCTGAAAATCCTGCTGTTGGCCATTCTGCCTTTCCTGATTGCCATGGCCGCCATTTCCGCTGTCACCCTGCATCAGGGGCTGGCGCTGGCCGACAAAGAAAAAGACGCCATCCGGCAAGCCTGGATGCAGGGGCGGGAAAACGAATTGCGCCATTATGTGCGTATTGCCCAGAGCGCCATTGCGCCGCTGGTTGCCGCCACGGCGCATGCCCCCGACGACACCGCCGCCCTGCAGCGCCAGGCGCTGGGCTTGCTGCAGCGCCTGGACTTCGGCCCTGATGGCTATTTCTATGTTTACGACCAGCAGGGTGTGAACCTGATGCATCCGCGCCAGCCTGAACTCGTTGGGCGCTCGCTGTGGGATCTGCGCGACCCGCAAGGCCAGCCCACCATCCAGCGCCTGCTGGCCGCCGCAAAACGCAGCGGCGCGCACGGCGAAGCGCTGCCTTATTACTGGGAAAAGCCCTCGGCCCGCCAAACCACGGAAAAACTGGGCTATGTCGTGGATGTCGCCCCCTGGGACTGGATGATGGGAACCGGCCTGTACCTGGATGACATTGACGCCACGCTGACGCGCATAGACGAAACCGCCCTCAACAATATCCATACCACGCAAATGCGGATTGCCGGCATTGCGCTGCTGGGTGTCGCCCTGGTCATGCTATGCGGTCTGGCGCTCAACATCAGTGATCAGCGGCAATCCGACGCCAAGCTGCAGCGCATGGCCCGCCAGGTCGTTCACTCCCAGGAAGAAGAACGCGCCCGCCTGGCGCGCGAACTGCATGACGGCATCAGCCAGCTACTGGTTTCCGTCAAGCTGATCCTGGAGAGCGCCCGTCACGCGCTGAACCGCCATGCCGGCATTTGCCAGGCGCCGCGCGGCAATCTCGATGAAACACTGCAACAGGCGCAGGACAGGCTGAACACGACACTGGCGGAAGTGCGGCGGATCTCCCATAACCTGCGCCCCACCCTGCTGGATGACCTGGGGCTGGATGCCGCCCTGCGCCACCTGCTGCAGGAACTGCCCGATGCCGCCGCAACGGCCGGCGCCCTGCCTTTGCGTGCCGAGTTCAGCAGCCACGGCCAGTCCCGCCCCTTGCCCGACACCCATGCCACCACCTTGTTCCGGATCACCCAGGAAGCCCTGGTCAATGTGCTGCGCCATGCCAAGGCGCACAGTGTCCGGGTGATCCTCAGCTACAACACCGGGGATATCTCTCTGTATATTGCCGACGACGGCCAAGGCTTCGATTTCGACAGCGTTCACAACGACCCCATGCGCGGGCTGGGGCTGCGCAGCATGCGCGAGCGCCTGGAAACCCTGGGGGGCAGCCTGTATATTTCTGCCGGCGGCCATGGCACGACCGTCATGGCGAAAATTCCGCTGCCGGACACGCGCGCCGCCCCCCGCCAATCTTCCTGATGAATCGCTACCCAAGGACCGAGGCTATGCTTGCCCCCATACGCATCATGCTGGTGGATGACCACGAACTGGTACGCGATGGCATCCGCCTGTGCCTGAGTTCGCACCCGGAACTGGAAATCATCGGTGAAGCCTCAGGTTACGACCCGGCGCTGACGCAACTGGCGCTGCTGGCCAGCCAGGCCGGGCCGGCCGGGCTGCCGGATCTCGTCCTGACCGACCTGAACATGCGCGGCACCGATGGCCTGGCGCTGATTGCCGCCATTCATGAACGCTGGCCCCAGATTGCTACGCTGGTCTTGTCCATGCATGACAATACGGAATACATCACCCGCGCCTTGCGCGCTGGCGCCCGCGGCTATCTGCTGAAAGATGGCCCGTCACAGGAACTGGTGCAGGCCATAGGCGCCATCATGAATGGCCAGGCCTATTTCAGCGCGCCGGTCATGGCGCAACTGGCCCGGCATCACCCTTACGGGCCGGAGCCGCTGCTCACACAAAGGGAAAAACAGATTCTTGCCGCCATCGGCAGCGGCCATGCCAGCAAGCAGATCGCGCGCGAACTGGATCTGTCCGTGCGCACGGTGGAAACCCACCGCCAGAACATTCGCCGCAAATTGCAAATCGACGGGCAGGCCGAGCTCATCAAGTATGCCGTCGAGCACAAAGACGCTCTGTAGCGCGCATCCCGGCCGAAAATCGCATCAGCAAGCGCCAATTCCGCGATAATGCCATTCATGGGCAGCCCGCCATGGCGCGGCGCCGTCCTGCCGGCGACATGCCGCGCCTCCCGGAACCACTAGAATAACGACGCCAGACAGCCATGTACCGCACCCTGCTAAAAGCCAAGATCCATCGTGCCACCGTCACGGACTGCGAACTGCATTACGAAGGATCCTGCGCCATTGATGAAGACCTGCTCGATGCTTCGGGCATCCTGGAAAATGAACAGGTCCACATCTGGAATATCAATAACGGCGAACGCCTGATTACTTATGCCATCCGCGGCAAGCGCGGCAGCGGCGTCATCTCGCTCAATGGTTCGGCGGCGCGCAAGGCCTCGACTGGCGACCTGGTGATCATCGCCGCCTTTGCCCAGGTCAGCGAGGCTGAGCTGGCAGCCGGCTACAAGCCGCAACTGGTGTTTGTCGATGCCGATAACCGTGCCGTGTCCGCCCGCGACCACGTTCCCCTGCAGGAAAGCGGCGGCCTGACACAAAACGGCGCGGGCTAAACCGCGCCCTACCGGCATCGGCGCCTGGCCGGCCGGATAACAACAATACCCGGAGACGACTTGAGCAGCACACCCCAACCCGGCGCGCCAGCCCGGCGCCCGACAGTGACCCTTAATAGCCTGGCGGCCCAGCGCGCGCGCGGCGAAAAAATCGCCATGCTGACGGCCTACGATGCCACATTCGGCCTGCTGGCTGACCGCGCCGGCATGGATTGCCTGCTGGTGGGTGATTCGCTGGGCATGGTCTGCCAAGGGCTGTCCAGCACCACGCCGGTCAGCCTCGATACGATGGTTTATCACACCGAATCCGTGGCGCGCGGCCTGCGGCACGGCGGCGGCAGCGCCTGGCTGCTGACCGACCTGCCCTTCGGCAGTTACCACCTGTCGCGCGAGCAGGCCTTGGCCAGCGCCTTGCGGCTGATTCAGGCCGGCGCCCAGATGGTCAAACTGGAAGGCGGCGGCTGGACGGCTGAAACCGTTGCCTTTCTGGTCGAACGCGGCGTCCCGGTTTGTGCCCACCTGGGCCTGACGCCGCAAACCGTCCATGTGCTGGGCGGCTATCGCCTGCAAGGCAAGGAAGATACCGCCGCGCACAAGCTGCTGGACGATGCCGTCGCCCTGGAACAGGCCGGCGCGGCCATGGTTGTGCTGGAAATGGTACCGGCACTGCTGGCGCGCCAAATCACTGCCGCGCTCTCGCACTGCGCCACCATTGGCATAGGCGCGGGCAGCGGCACCGATGGCCAGGTGCTGGTCGTGCATGACATGCTGGGCGCCACCAGCGGCAAATTGCCCCGTTTTGTCCGCAATTTCCTGGCTGATGCCCAACCTGGCAGCGGGCCTGACAGCGGTATTGCCGGGGCCATGAGCGCCTATGTTCAGGCCGTCAAAGCCGGCCACTACCCGGATGACAGCCAGCACGCCTGGTAGCCACTTATTCGCGCCCGTCCCCGCCCCTGGCAGAACGGGCGCCAGGAAACGCTTCGATGAAAATCGTCCATACCCCCGCAGAACTGCGCGCCGCCCTGGCGGGCAGCCAGCGCCCGGCTTTTGTCCCGACCATGGGCAACCTGCATGACGGCCACCTGTCGCTGATCCGCCAGGCTGCAGAACTGGGCGACACGACCGTCGCCAGCATCTTCGTCAACCGGCTGCAATTCCTGCCGCATGAAGACTTCGACAGCTATCCGCGCACCTGGGACGCAGATTGCGAAAAACTGCGCCAGAACGGCTGCGACATCCTGTTCGCCCCGCGTGAAGGGGATCTTTACCCTGAACCGCAGACCTTCAAAGTGCAGCCCGACCCGGCTATCGCCGACATTCTGGAAGGCGAATTCCGCCCTGGCTTTTTCACGGGCGTCTGCACCGTCGTCATGAAACTGTTCTGCTGCGTGCAGCCGGCCTATGCCGTCTTCGGCAAAAAAGACTACCAGCAGTTGCAGGTGATTCGTGCCATGGCACGCCAATTCGCCCTGCCCATAGAGATTGTGGCTGGCGCGACGGCCCGCGCCGCCGACGGGCTGGCGCTCTCCTCCCGCAATGGCTACCTGGCCCAGGCCGAACGCCAGGCCGCGCCGCAACTGCATGCCGCCTTGCAAACGCTGGCCGACGCCTGGCGGCAAGGCCGGCGCGACCTCGCCGCCATGGAAAGCGAAGCGCGCGCGCAATTGGCGGCGCAAGGCTGGAAACCGGATTACCTGACCCTGCGCCAGGCCGATACCCTGCAGACACCCGCGCAGGACGAAGCCCGGCTGGTCGCCCTGGGCGCCGCCAGGCTGGGCAACACCCGGCTGATCGACAACCTGGAGCTGTAAACCCGCAGGGCTTTTTGTTGTCTAGTGGCCTAGCCGCCCTGCGCGTTCTGGCGCAGCTCAGGGACACAGGGACACAGGGACATCAGGGGCCGCGCCTGGCGGCCAGCCGCGGACATGCTCCGCGGCATCCCGCTCTAGGCATATGCTTTTTACGCTATCTGCGTCTTATCGCATCGCCTTCTCACAGCCTATCCTGCTGCCCGCTTTCCGGCTGCCGCGCCCCGCGCTGGCCCTGCGGCAGACGCCGGGGGCTGCCCCGCCCCCGGGGCGGCCCTTGCCCCTTCTGCCTCTAGTCCTTAAGCGCTCCTTCAGCCGACTCGCGCTACACTCTTGAATAAGACTGCCTTTTTGTCCATGCAATATTCGACATTGTCGGTATCTGCGGCTTTCCGCGGCGCCTGCTGCGGCGCGCCGGGGTCATGGACAGCGGCCTTGCGCCTTTCCCTTCCCTCCCGGGCCTGCCCGGAACCAGGATCGCCATCCATGAGCATGCAAACCTCCGATTCATCCACTCCCTACGGCCTCCAGGACGATGCCCTGACCTTGAATGGCCAGGTGTATCCGCGCGAGCAAATTTCCAGCATCGCGTTCCATCCCAACGCCAAGATCACGGAACAGCGCATGGGCGGCTGGCTGCTGGGGGTCGTCGCATTCGTCGCCATCAGCATTTCTTTTGGCACCAGCATCGGCATCATGCTCAGCAATGGCGGGCCAGTGGTCTATGCATTCATCTTCGCGCTCGCCCTGGCTGGCGGCCTGTATGTGGGCCGGATCGGCCTGCCCAACCGTACCAAACACTTCACCAGTTATGCGGTTGCCATGCAAATGCGCGACGGCTCCCGCCTGAATTCGCCCATGACGCTGACGCCTGATCATGCCGCCCTGCTGCGCGACGAATTGGCACGCCGCTGGTCCATGCACGCGCAATGGCGCTCCCTGCCGTCCCACCAGGCCTAATCCTCCCAGCCCGCCTTTTCGAGAACGCTTCCATGAGCAGCACGGCCTCTTCCACCTTGCACGAAAGCGAACAGCCGCCCGCAAACCGCGACTGGCACACCATTACGCTGGTGGGCATTGCTCATGCTACCTCGCACTTCTTCCAGCTGGTCATCCCGACGCTATACACCTCGCTGGGCCTGGCCTTTGGCCTGGATTTCGCCCAGCTCGGCCTGCTGGTTTCGCTGTTTTTCGTGGCGTCGGGAGTGGGGCAAGCCTCGTCGGGCTTTATCGTGGACCGTATCGGCGCCCGCAGCGTGCTCTGGTTCGGGCTGGGCAGTTTCATGACGGCGGGCCTGCTAATCAGCGCCGCGCCCAATTACACGGTGCTGGTTATTGCCGCCCTGATCGCCGGCCTGGGCAATTCCGTCTTTCACCCGGTGGATTACGCCATCATTAATCAGCGTATCCACCCCACCCGCCTGGGCCATGCTTTCAGCCTGCACCTTCTGACTGGCAGCCTGGGCTGGGCGCTCGCGCCTATTTTCCTGAGCACCATCAGCGTCGCGGCGGGCTGGCGCAGCGCCGCCCTGTGTGCCGGGCTGCTGGCTGGCGTTGTCCTGCTGCTCTGTCTGCTGGGCCGCGACCACCTGGGCGATAGCCAGACGCGGCGCAAGCAAGCGACACATGCCGCTAAACAGGGTGTCCAAACTGCCCCTGCCAGCCTGATGTCCTTGCTGCGCAATCCTGTGCTCTGGGCCGCCTTTGCCTTTTTCGGCTTCAGTTCCCTGGCCTTTTCATCCGTCCAGAACTACACCATCCCCATTTTGCAGCAAGTTCACCACCTGACGGAAATCGTCGCCAGCTCGGCGCTGTCGGGATATATGCTCGCGTCGGCGCTGGGCATGCTGGTCGGCGGTTTCCTGGCCCGTTCCAACGCCCGCAATGAACTCATCATCGGCACGGCCCTGGTGCTTTCAGGCCTGATGCTGGTTTTGGTTGCGCTCAACTGGGTGCCCGGCTACGCCATCCTGCTCGCCATCGCGTCGGCCGGGTTTTTCTCCGGCATCGCCGGGCCTTCGCGCGACATGCTGATACGGCGTGTGACGCCCAAAGGCTCGGTGGGTTCCGTCTATGGCCTGGTCTATTCCGGGATGGACGTCGGCGCTGCGCTCGGCCCCCTGGCATTCGGTGTCATGATGGATGCCGGCCAATTGCAAGGCCCCTGGCTCGCCGCTGGCGCCGCCATGTGCTGTTCCGCCATGCTGGCGGCGGCTATCGCCCGGGGCGCAAGGCCCGCCGTCACCACCGCGGCGGCCTGAAACCAGACAGACTGCTGGCTTGCAGACAGTCATCGACAAGCCTGAAATCAAAAAACCTGGGCTGCCTTGTTTGGCAGCCCAGGTTTTTTCATGCGAGGCAGCACACAGATTAAGCGCTGCCATCAACAGTACCAGACCCAGCTTTGTGCTCAGTCCTGGTTTTCAATCCTGCATTCAGTGCAGCAAAGCCAGCGTATGCTCGGCAATCACCAATTCCTCATTGGTAGGCACGACATAAACCGACACCCGGCTGTCATCCGCCGAAATCACGGTTTCGTGCCCCTGATTCCGTGCCGCATCCAGCCTGACGCCCAGCCAATCCAGGCGCTCGCAGATCTGCGCCCTGGCCTGGGCATCGTTCTCGCCCACACCCGCGGTAAAGACCAGCGTATCCAGGCCGCCAGCGGCCACGCACAGACCCGCAATTCCCTCGGCCGTACGCCAGGCGAAATACTCGCGCGCGCGCCTGGCTGCCACGGTATCGCTGGCGGCAATTTCGCGCATATCCGCGCTGATGCCTGACAAACCCAGCATGCCGCTTTCCTTGTAGAGCACCCGCTGCACCTCTTCCGGGCTCATGCCGCGCTCCATCATCCACAGCACGACACCGGCATCCAGGCGGCCAGGACGCGTGGACATCGGCAAACCATCCAGGGCCGTAAAGCCCATCGTGCTGTCAACGCTCACGCCCTGCTTCATGGCGCAAGCCGACGCCCCGGACCCCAGGTGCGCCACAATCAGCCTGCCGGCGGCAGCCTCGGACGCCAGCTCGCGCATGCGGCGCTGAATATATTCGTAAGACAGGCCATGAAACCCATAGCGGCGCACTCCCTGGCTGAACATGGCTTCGGGAATGGCATAGCGGTCCGCCACCTCGGAGTGCGTCCGGTGAAACGCCGTATCGAAACACGCCACCTGCATCATGTCCGGCGCAATGCGGCGGATAACCTCGATGGCCTCCAGCGCAGAAGGCTGGTGCAATGGCGCCAAAGGCACCAGCGCATGCAGCTGCTGCAACACAGCGGCATCAACCCGCACAGGCTCGGTAAAATCCGGCCCGCCATGCACCACCCGATGGCCGATGGCCACCGGCGGATTATCCAGGCGGTCGGCCAGCCAATTGCTCAGCAACTCCTGAGCCGCGCCAATATCACGCGCCGCTTCCGGCGCCAGCGGCTCGTCGGCCAGTTTCTGGCCGTCAGCTGCCTTGACCTTGAAGCGCGGCTGGCGTCCCCCTATCCCCGATACCTGACCGTCCAGCAAAGGTTCCAGCGCCGCCGGATCGCGTGTCGCAGGCACGCCATAGAGCCGGAACTTGAAGCTGGAACTGCCGGCATTGACTACCAATATCGTATCGTCCATCACGACTGCAACTCCCGCTCTGCGTGCGATTTCAAACCCTGTTTCACGCCACCGGCCGCTGGCGCAGCAGGTAATTGGCATAAATGGCGCTGACTGCGCAGGATGCCAGACGGGCCTGCATATGCTCGGCACGGCTCGTCAGGATGATGGGAACACGCGCCCCCACGACCACCCCGGCGGAACTCGCCCCGGACAGGAAGATCAGATTTTTGGCCAGCATATTGCCCGCTTCCAGATCGGGAACGACCAATACCTGCGCTTGCCCGGCCACACTGGACTTGATGCCCTTGATCCGCGCGGCATCCATGTCAATGGCATTATCCAATGCCAACGGGCCATCCAGCACACCACCGGCAATCTGGCCACGATCCGCCATCTTGCACAAGGCTGCCGCCACAATCGTATTCGGAATCTGCGGCGTCACTTGCTCGACCGCCGACAGAATCGCCACGCGCGGCTCGCCCAGACCCAGGCCGATATGCAGGTCGATCACATTACGTACGATATCGGCCTTGGCTTCCAGATCGGGATTGATATTGATGGCCGCATCCGTAATGAATAAGGGATGGGTATAGGAAGGCACTTCCATCACGAAGACGTGGCTGATGCGCCGGCCCGTGCGCAACCCGGTTTCCCTGGCCACGACCGCACTCATCAGCTCATCGGTATGCAGGCTGCCTTTCATCAGCAAAGCCGCCCGGCCGCAGCGCACCTGCTGCACCGCGACTTCCGCCGAAGCATGGCTATGCGGCGTGTCGATAATCTCCACGCCATTCAAATCCAGCCCGGCCTGCTCCGCCACGCTGCGTATGCGCGCCTGAGGCCCGACCAGCAAAGGCTGCATCAGGCCCAGGCGGCCGGCCTCCAGCGCCCCCGAGAGCGACACTTCATCGCAAGGGTGCGCCACCGCGCAAACCTGAGCCTGCAAACTTCTGGCCTTGGCAATCAAGGCCTGATAATGCGCGCCCCCCTGCGCGCCCGTTTTCTGGGCGCCGGAGGCATTGCCGGCCAGCTGGCCGGCCACTGGTTGCTGTCCCATGACCGGCGCTCCGCCTTACATCATGTGCAGGCCGCCATTGACGGAGAAATCCCCGCCAGTGGCGAAACCTGCATCATCAGACGCCAGCCAGGCGACCATGGAAGCAATTTCCTCCGGCTCGCCCAAACGGCGCACCGGGATACCAGCCACGATTTTCTGCAGCGCTTCTTCAGGCACAGCGCGCACCATTTCGGTGGCGATATAGCCGGGCGACACGGTATTGACTGTCACGCCCTTGGACGCCACTTCCTGAGCCAAAGCCATCGTAAAGCCGTGTATCCCTGCCTTGGCGGCGGAATAGTTCACCTGGCCGAACTGCCCTTTCTGGCCGTTGACCGAACTGATGTTGATGACCCGGCCCCACTGGCGCTCGACCATCCCTTCGATGACCTGCTTGGTCACGTTGAACAGGCTGTTCAGGTTGGTATCTATCACCGCGCGCCAATTTTCCAGCGACATCTTGCGGAACACGCCATCACGCGTAATGCCTGCATTATTGACCAGCACGTCGATCGGGCCCACTGTTTCCACCACTTTGGCAATCGCTGCCTTGGTGCTTTCCCAATCGGACACATCGCTCAGCATCGCCTGGAATTCATAGCCAGCCGCTTTCTGTTCTTCCAGCCAAGCCTTGGGGTCGCGTGACAGACTTGCCCCTGCAATGACTTTGAAACCTGCATCGGCCAATTTGCGGCAAATCGCCGTTCCAATGCCGCCCATACCACCGGTAACCAATGCAATCTTTTGCGCCATAGCTAACCTCTACGTTTTTCAAGCAACTCAGCGGCTCCCGCCGCAAGACCTAAAATAGCTGCCGCAAGCCGCGTCAGCCAAGGAACCTGGTACTTCAGAAGAATCTGGATGGTACCAAGGTTGCCTCGAAAAAGCATGGCGCACTGCAGCGATCTTGACTTAAAGCAAAGCGCCGCACAAGAAAGCTCCTTATCGTCAGCAAAATGCCACCCGACTAGTTTCAAGTCATTTCAAATCATGATCGCCTCATTGCGCCCTCATGATTTGCCAATATAAATCCCGGTCCGCCGATTCTCCTTGATTTCCGCCGGACCATATCCAGCTTCCCAGGAATACGGTATCTTGATAGGCAAGATTCCCGCCTTCCTATGAAACCGAGCCATTTACCCCCTGCCGCTAGCCGGCCAGCCGGACGCTATCTGTCCGGCATTCTGCTATTGGTCGCCTCGACCGCCACCCTGAGCACCCTGGACGCCAGCAGCAAATGGCTGATGGTAGCCGGCATGCCTGTGCTGCTGACCGCCTGGGTGCGCTACCTGATTCACGTCGTGCTGGTTCTGGCTCTGGTCCTGCCCAAGCAAGGCGTGCGCGTCGTGCGTTCATCGCAGCCTGTCGCCCAGCTGCTGCGCGGCTTGCTGATGCTGCTGACCACCCTGTGCGCCTTCACCACCCTGCGCTACCTGCCGCAGGCGGAAGCCACCGCCATCATCTTCCTGGCGCCGCTCATCATGCTGGCAGCCGCGCCATGGCTGCTGCGCGAGCCGCCCAAGCGCTCGCGCTGGATTGCCGCGCTGGCTGGCTTCATCGGTGTTCTTTTCATCGTTCGCCCGGGCAGCGGGCTAGACCCTGTTGGCGTCCTCTACGGTATTCTGACCGCCTGCTTCCTCGCGGGCCAATTCATCATTACGCGCCGCCTGGCCAACGACCACGCGCTAACCTCGCTCATCTGGAGCGGCCTGTTCGGCACCGTCGCCCTCACCCTCGCCCTGTTCTTCATCCAGGATGCCTGGCAACCGCTCTGGAATGCGCCGCTCTTCTATTGGCTGCCGCTGCTGGCAACCGGCGTCTTCGGCGCCCTGGGCCACCTGCTGCAAATCCAGGCCTACCGCAGCGCCCCCGCCTCCGTCCTGGCGCCCTTCAACTACGCCCATATCCTGGGCGCCTGCGCCTGGGGCTGGATCATCTATCGCCACATGCCGGATGCCTGGTCCTGGACCGGCATCGGGATTATCTGCTGCAGCGGCATTGCCATTGGAATTCTGGAATGGTATGGGGCGCGCAAACGGCGCTGATACCCAGGCACGCCGGCGGCCCACACCGCCTCCGCAATCACAACAGCATTCCGTCGCCTGAGTGCCATGAGCATCAAGCGGCGCAGCCTGGCTGAATCAATAAAACCAAAAATACCAATTAAAAGCGATTGAACAGCTTCACTACGGGTGATATTTTTCACTGTTTGCCCGTGCATTAAAAACATCCCGCCTGATATTCCCCCAAATCGCAGCCTATAAAATTCCAGTAACAGGAATTAATCCCAGCACGCCTATCGTAAAAACGATAGTGCTACGGCATTCCAAATCAGCCTGCTTATAAAAATCGAACCGAGCAATAACTGGAAGCAACTGAAGGCAATTTTTCATTCAATCATTATTGAAAAACCGATCTTGATATGGCAGGATCAGTTCCCGGCACATTAGAAAACTCAAATCTCTCCGGCAACCGTCACGACGGCACCAGGCAAGGGCGCAAGGGGCAGCACGCACCAGAAACAACAATGCTTATCATTAAATCTCAATTGAAAACGTTTCTTACTGCCGCCCACACCCATGCCGATAAACTCTATAATGACAAGTTTCAGGATGGTCATAAAATAGCGTCGTGCAAGCGCGGCGGGCAGCCCCAAAAAAATCGAGGCTGACATTCCGGCCACGACAAAGAATCTCGCCATTCAGCCACACAAAAGAAAAAGTCAATTAATGAAAATCGTCTCCGTCTTTGGCACACGCCCCGAAGCCATTAAAATGGCTTCTGTCGTGAAAGAAATTCAACGCCGGGAAGAACTGCATGGAATCGTATGCATTAGCAGCCAGCAGCGGGAAATGCTGCAGGGGGTATTGGATGTCTTCGACATTCAGCCTGACTACGATCTCGCCGTGCAGCGCAAGACATTTTCACTTTCTGAATTAACGGCTCAGATTCTTACGAATCTCGATGCGGTACTGGAAACCAGCAAACCCGATATGCTGCTGGTTCACGGCGATACCTCCACTACCCTGGCTGCCGCATTGGCTGCGTTTCACCGACAGATTCCCATCGGTCATGTCGAAGCCGGCTTGCGAACCGGGAATCTGGCCTCCCCATGGCCCGAAGAAGGCAATCGCCGTGCCGTGGGCGCGCTCGCCAGCTTGCACTTCGCGCCCACGCAAGACGCCGCCGACAATCTGCTGGCGGAAAACTTCCCCGCATCCCGCATCTTTGTCACCGGTAATACCGTCATTGACTCCCTGCTGATGACGCGCGGAAAAATCCAGACCACTCCCGGTCTCTTGCAGCAGTTGGCGGAAAAATATCCTTTTCTCCAGCCCGGCCGGTCATTAGTGCTGGTCACCGCCCACCGGCGGGAGAATTTTGGCGCGGGTTTTGAACGGATTTGCGCCGCGCTGCGCAATATCGCCCAGCGGCACCCCGACACAGACATCGTGTATCCGGTACACCTCAATCCGAATGTCTTGGGTCCCGTCCATCGTTTGTTAAGCAATATACCCAACGTTCACCTGATTGAACCGCAGGAATACTTTCCTTTTGTTTACCTGATGGATCGGGCGGATGTGCTCCTGACCGACTCTGGCGGTATCCAGGAAGAAGCCCCGTCCCTGGGCAAGCCTGTCCTGGTAATGCGCGATACGACGGAACGTCCGGAAGCCGTCCAGGCAGGAACTGTTGTTCTGGTCGGCACGGATGCCGCGCGCATCGAACAGGAAACCAGCCGTCTGCTGAATGACCCGGTAGCCAGAACGCGCGCCAGCTCCAGACGCAACCCCTATGGAGATGGCCATGCCGCCGAGCACATCGTCGATACCTTGTGTTCGTGGCACCGCCAATCCGCCATTTAGCACCGCCCAAAAATACGATTTGAGTTGACGTCGCCCGGAGCTACATGACACTCGCTACGCTAGACCCCAAAAGCGCCCCTGCTTCAATCAGCCTGGCGCAGATTCTGACTGCCACCTGGATAGGCCTGGCGGCAGCATTTATCGTCTGGCCATTTTCCTGGTCTGTATTTTCGAGCCAGCTTGCAGGCGCATGCATGCTGTTGCCCTGCCTCGCGCGGGTCAAATACTGGCCTGCCTCTCTCAAAACCTTTTTGGGTTTTGCCTGGCTGCCCTATGTGCTCTTGCTGGGCATTCTGCTGCTGCACAGGCTGCATGGCGGCGATCACCCAGGGCTCCTTCTGTTCACCGCATATCTCATCAAAATTCCGCTCTTGAGCCTGCTGGTGATAGGCGCCTTCCATACCTTGCAACGCACCGGTTTGAAATCGGGCGCTATCTTGCTGGTATTCTGGCTGGCTGCCCTGCTGCCGGTGCTGGTCATCCTATTTCAATGGCTGATTCCCTCGTTCCAACTCTGGAGCATCCGCGAGCTTGGCGGCTTCCGCGTTG